>JAISQV010000025.1 GCA_031273985.1 Spirochaetaceae bacterium
CTTGAGCGCGTCGTCCACGGCGGAGAGCTTCACCGCCAGGGTAAAACCCGTCTGTCCCGGCGCGGGGGTTCCCTGAAATTCAAAAAAGCCCACCCCCGATGAATAGAGGGAGAGCCTCCTCAGTGCCGGAGCCTCGTCCGGGAGCGCCGCTGTTCCGCCCGGAGCGGGGCCCCGTGCCGCCGGAACGCCGGGCCCTTCCCGGCCGGGTAACGCTCCCGCCGGCTGGGCCGGAAGGGCGGAGGCCGCCCAGAGGAGCGCCAGGGTAGTAATAAGCAAGTGTTTCATGTTCCGTCCTTTATTCGTCAGTGTTCATGTCATGTTGACAGTGTTTCTACCCTTCACGGAGGACCCGCAAGCAATTACTGTCCAAACTTCAATCCTGTGCCGGGGGGGTAGCGCAAAAGCGTTTTGGCGGAGCCAAAACCTTTGGAGCGTGGGGGGGCCGGGCAGTAAAGCTACAGCTACGCGGCGGCGGCATGGTAATCGGCCCCCCTCCTGATCTTCCTGTGTCCGTCGGCATTTACTGTTACTGCCCCTTTCGTTCCAGAAGCAGGGTTCTGGTGGGGATGTCGCAGATTTCGGGCGGCCCGAAGTACTGTATGCTTCCGGGGTAGGTAAAGCGCGTCTCCACGGCCCACGCGTCCCGCTGCCGGGCGAAGGTCCGGAAGGGCGGGCCCAGGAGTTCCACCAGGGCCTTCTGAATCACCGGCTTGATTCTGCCCCGGCGGCGCTCCAGGTTCATCATCATGGTGAGGGGCACACCGCCGGCCACCCACTCCGGGGCGGGGGCGGTGAGGTTCCGCACGCTGGAAATGTAGCCCGTGAGGCCGGAGGCGATGAGCACGAAGGCGCCGAAGCCGAGGCTGTAACAGTAATCCGCGTCGAAGTTCGACGGAAAGGCGCAGCGGCCCTCGTAGCCGAAAAAGTGACTGAGGGCGCTGAATTTGCCCCGGTAGCCCCCCTCTTCCTTCATCCGCGAAAGCCGGCGGCGCGCCATCTCCATGAGCAGTTTTTCTGTCTCGATCCGGGAGACCTGCACATTGCCGTGGGGGTCCCGTTCCATGAGAAATTCCTGGGCTATCTCCGGGGGGAGGCTCCCCAGCACCAGCGCCGAGGGGCCGCTGAGCTTCCGGTCAAGCCACGCGAGCTGTTCCTCGGGCCCATCCAGGGCGGCGAAGGCGTCCCCCTCCCGGACCAGAATATCGTTCAGCTCATCGATGAGCAGGCCCATTTCAGGGATAAATTCCACCACCCCTTCGGGAATCAGAACCACCCCGAAGTTATCGCCCCGTTCCGCGCGGGCCGCCACGGAGGCGCAGATCTGGTTCACGATGTCCTCCAGGGACATACCCCGGGCCTCGACCTCCTCGGAGATGAGGCACACATTGGGCTGCGTTTCCAGGGCGCATTCCAGGGCTATGTGGCTCGCCGCCCTCCCCATGAGTTTGATGAAATGCCAGTATTTCTTCGCGCTGTTGGCGTCCCGCTCTATGTTGCCGATAAGTTCGCTGTAGGTTTTGCAGGCCGTGTCGAAACCGAAGGAAGCTTCGATGTACCCGTTCTTGAGGTCCCCGTCTATGGTCTTGGGGCAGCCTATCACCTGAATCCCCGCCCGCCGTTCCTCAAAATATTCCGCCAGCAGCGCGGCGTTGGTGTTGGAATCGTCGCCCCCTACAATCACCACCGCGTTCAGGCCCAGCCCCTTCGCCGTGTCCAGCGACGCGGCAAACTGCTCCGGCGTTTCTATCTTGTCCCGCCCGGAACCGATAATATCGAAGCCCCCGGTATTCCGGTAGCGGTCCACCGTTTCCCCGTCCAGAAGCCGGCTCCTGTTTTTGATAAGCCCCGAAGGGCCGCCCAGAAAACCGTAGAGCGCCGAAGCCTCATTGCCCCGCCTGAGCCCGTCGTAAAGCCCGGCGATGACATTATGGCCCCCCGGCGCCTGCCCCCCGGAAAGAATCACCCCCACCCTGAGCTGCCGCCGCATCCCCTCGTTCCTGCCCCGCGTAAACGTGGCGATAGGCTTGCCGTAGGTATGCGGAAAAAGTTCGCGCAGCTCCTCCCGGTCGGCGGCGGCTTCCGTGGCCTCCCCCAAGCGCACGGAGATATCCTCCGGCTCACGGCAAAGACTCCCCGGCAGTTTTGGCTGATACGCGTAGCGGAGCTTCTGCAGTACCGACACTTCCATGCTTTTCCCCTGCAAGATGGGATAGACTTCCCTTAATCTTAACCGAAAGGGGCCCCGCTAACAAGAAGGAGTTAGAAGAGGAATAAGTGAGGAGGGGGCCAAGCCCCCTACGCGCCAGCCTCCTCGGGCCTGCGGCCCTGCGGGGTCTGGCGCTACCCCCACAGCGGGGACACCCCGCAACGCCCCGTGCTCTCTCCCTGGAGTTTGCGCTCAGCGCAAACTCCCAAGCTGAAAACCGCTTTGCGGTTTTCAGCAGCAACGCCCCCGGCCCATCCCCGGAGTTTGCGCTCAGCGCAAACTCCCAAGCTGAAGCCGCAAAGCGGCTTCAGCAGCAACGCCCCCCGGCCTTCTCCTTCACAAGCGGGCTGGGTCCAACCAAGGAACCGTGAGGGGCGGGGTTGTATCCGTTGCCCGCCGGGCCGGTACAACCCGTCACTCACACCTCCGATAACCCCGCACCGCTGCACGCTAAACGTCAAATTCCACCCACCGGACCCGGCCTGCCCGCACGGCGTCCCGGAGGAATTTTTCCTGTGCGGACAGCGTTTTTGAGGCGCCGCTCTTCACCTCAAGGAAGATCACCTCGCTGATGCGCTGCTGATTCATCCCCCGGAAAACCAGAAAGTCTACGGGCTTACCTATGAAGCGGCAGTCGCCGGGATCGAAGGGAAAATGCGGCAGGAGCGGCGCGATCTGTTCCGAGACGAGGCCGCCCAGCACCGAGCGGGAATGTTTGAGCCGGGCCCTGACTATCCCTTCGACCTTGCGGCCCTCCCATTCCGCCTGCTCCCGTTTCCGGCCCTGCCTGAAACCGATGCGGCAGCCTATGAGCAGAAAAACCGCGCAGAAAAAGGCAAAAAGACAGAGCAAGATGATGAGCTGCGGGCTCAGGATTTCTGTCATGGTTTCCCCCTGGGCGGCCCCTGAACAGGGCTCCTTTGTTCAGCGCCCTGTTCAGGGCATTTCCGGCGCCGGGGAATATTCCGCCCAGCGCCGCCCTATGGCCACAGCGGTCTCCTCCGGGCCCTGCTCCCCGCCAAGGAGCCGCCCAAGCTCCCCGGCGACGATAATATCCAGGCGGGCGGCGGCGGGCCCGGCAAATTCCTCCGGCGCTTCCCCCGCCTCGTAGATGCTGTAGGCCTTGGCATAGAGGGGATCATCCCCCGCGTAGAGGGCGCTGACCGGGGCGCCGGTACCGGAGTCCGCAATGCCCCCCCCGGCGGCGGCCAGGAGCGGGGCCTTTTCCGCCAGAAAGGCGATGAAGCTCCGGCTCAGGGCCTTGAAACGGCTGCCCCGGAGCAGGGCCGCGTGCCGCCCCTCAAAGCCGAAGAGGGGCTTGCCCACGTAGGAGGCGGGGTGAGGCACCGTGCTGATCCCCAGGGGGAGGCCGGCCCTCCGCAGTTCCGGGAGGACCAGGACCGGGGCAAGGATCATAGCCGCCCGGCCGGCCTTGAAGTCCTCAAGTTTTTCCCGGTCCGTCTTGACGAGGGGCTCCGGGACGAAGAAGCCGCCGAGGTAAAGGTCCCGGAGGAAGCGCAGGACCGCCGTATTGTCCGGTCCGTCAAAGTGCGGCGCCCCGCCGGAAAGGCCGGAGGGTCCCGGTCCGTCAAAGACACGCCGCCCCGCCGCCCAGAACCAGGGGTAGAAATCGGTTTCAAGGCCCCCCGCCAGGGCCAGGGAAAAACCACGGCCCCCGCCGCCGAAAAGCCGGGCGGCGTTCTGCATATCCTCCCAGGTCTTGGGGGGCCTGTCGAAACCCGCCTCCTCAAGGAGTTCCGTGTTATAGAAAAGAGCCACCATGGCCTGAAAAAGCGGCTGGGAGAGACGCTCCCCATCCTCAAGCTGCAGGGGTTCCAGACGGGACGGCGGATCCTCAAGCAAGGCAAGCCAGCGGGGGTCCACGCCCAGAACATCCGCCTCCCGTTCCCCGGCGGCGGGCCCCCGGAGCAGGTAATCCCTAACCTCTTCGCGGGAACGGGTGTCCAGGACCACGGACACGCCGGGGCTGGATTCCTCAAATTCCCGGATCAGGCCCTCCAGAACGCCGGGACCAAGCTCCGTTTCCCACCACTGGAGAAACACCACCTGCCTGGGGTCCGGATACAGGGAGCCCCCGGCCCTCAGCGCCGCAGCCAGGGCCGCCAGCAGCACCGCCGTTCCCGCCAAGCGGGCCAAAGCCCCGCCGGGATTCCACTCAAAACGCCGCATACAGCCGCCTAGTCGATACCCGCGGCCTTTCTCATACGGGACACGGTGGCGCGGGCGATGACCCGGGCCTTCTCCGCTCCCGCCCCGAGAATCCCGTCCAGGCGCGCCGGATCCGCCATGAGCCCGTTAAATTTTTCGCGCAGCGGGGCAAGCTCCCGGTTGGCTACGGAAAAAAGCGCCTCCTTGGCCTCCCCCCAGCCCATACCCCCCTCACGGTAGCGCCGCGCCAGGGCCGCCGTTTCTTCGGCGCTGGCAAAAAGCCGGTAAAGCTGGTAAATCCGGGAAGTTTCCGGGTCCTTGCTCTCCTCCACCCCCTGGGAATTCGTAACGATGCGCATGATAAGGGCCCGCAGCTCCTTCTCCGGGGCAAAGAGGGGGATCACATTACCGTAACTCTTGCTCATCTTGCGGCCGTCCAGACCGGGAACCACCGCTACCTGCTCCTCCACCGCGGCCTGGGGAATCTTCAACACCTCGCTCCGGTAGTTGGCGTTCACCGCCTGGGCTATATCCTGGGCCATTTCTATATGCTGCACCTGATCCTTCCCCACGGGCACCACATCGGAATCGAAGAGCAGAATATCCGCCGCCATCAGCACCGGATACGTGAAAAGCCCCATATTGACGCCCGCATCGGTATCGTTCCCCTTCTCCCGGTTCTCCTCCACCGCGGCCTTGTAAGCGTGGGCCCGGTTCATGAGCCCCTTCGCGGTAAAGGCCATCAGCATGGTGGAAAGCTCAAAAGTCTCAGGAACGGAACTCTGCCGGTAAAAAACCACCCGTTCCGGGTCCAGCCCCGAGGCAAGCCAGCCCGCCGCCACCTGCCGTATCGTGTCCCGAAGCTCCGCAGGGTCTTTCATCGTGTTGAGCGCATGGTAATCGGCGATAAAATACCGGGCCTCGTAATCCCTGGCCAGCCCCAGCGCCGGCTTGAGGGCCCCAAAATAGTTCCCGATGTGCAGTATACCCGTAGGCTTTATGCCGGTAAGCGAAATCTTCTTCATAAGGGCCCATCCTAGCAGGAAAGCCGCCCCGTGCAAAGAACCCGCTTATGCGGGGGAGGCTTCGCGCCGCTCCCTAAACTGCGCCGTATAGAGTTCCGCGTAGAGGCCGCCCTGCCGCATCAGCTCTTCGTGGGCGCCCTCCTGGCGTATACCCACGTCGTCAATCACGATGATACGGTCCGCGTGGCGGACCGTCGAAAGCCGGTGGGCTATGACCAGCGTGGTCCGGCCCCGGGAAAGTTCCTCCAGGGACCTCTGGATGCGAATCTCCGTGGCGGAATCCAGAGCGCTGGTGGCCTCGTCCAGAATCAGGACCGGCGGATTCTTCAGAAATATGCGGGCTATGCTCACCCGCTGCTTCTGCCCGCCGGAAAGCGTGATCCCCCGTTCCCCCACCACGGTATCGTAAGCTTCGGGCATCTTCATAATGTCATCGTGAATCTCCGCCCTTTTGGCCGCCTCAATAATCTCTTCATCGGAAGCGCCTATCCTGCCGTAGCCTATGTTCTCCCGCACCGTTCCCGCAAAAAGAAAAACCTCCTGCTGTACGATGCCTATGTTCCTCCGCAGGGATTCCAGCGTCAGATCGCGGATATCAAAACCGTCGATAGTAATGCTCCCCTCCCGGATCTCATAAAACCGGGGCAGAAGGTGGCAGAGGCTGGTCTTGCCTCCCCCCGAGGGGCCCACCAGGGCGTAGGTTGATCCTGCGGGAACGGAAAGGTTTATATTCTTGAGAACCGTAACATCGTTGTTATATGAAAAGGTAACATTCTTATATTCGATATTCCCCCGCACCCTGTCCAGCGCTACGGCCCCTTCCCTGTCTTTGATGTCCGGCTCTATCCGCATGATCTCGGCAAAGCGGCCAAAACCCGCCATGCCGGTGGTGTACTGCTCCACAAAATTGGCGAGCCGCCGGATGGGCGAAAGAAAGGCCGCGGCAAAAAGATTGCAGGCGATAAGCTCCGCCAGGGTCATGCTCCCCCGCATGATCAGAATCCCCCCCACGGCGATGACGATCACGTTCAGTATCTGGAGGATGAATTCAAGGCGGCTCTGAAACACCGCCATGGTTTTATAATAGGTCTTCTTCGCGGACTTGAAATTTTCGTTGCCCCCCCGGAATTTAAGGGTCTCGTAGGATTCATTGGTAAAAGCCCTGGCGGCCCTGACCCCGGAAATGCTCGACTCCAGGGACGCGTTGATCTCCGCGGTCCGCTCCTTTACTTTTTTTGAAACCCTCATCATCCTCCGCCGGGAGCGGATCGTGTGGAAGAGAAGCACCGGAACAACGATAAAAAGTACCAGCGCCATTTCCCAGCGGATAAAAAGAAGCAGCACAAAGGAACCGGCCAGGGTGAGGAAGGATATAAAAAGATCCTCCGGCCCGTGATGGGCAAGCTCCGTGATCTCAAAAAGATCCGTCGTCACCCTGGCCATGATTTGGCCCGTCCGGTTGGTATCGTAAAACGAAAAAGAAAGCCGCTGCAGATGGTTAAAAAGATCCCGCCGCATATCCGCTTCGATATAGGCCCCCACCGTGTGCCCCCAGTAGATAACAAAGTGGTTACAGGCCATGCGGAAAAGGTAGAGGCCAACCATAAGCCCCATGATGATAAAAAAGAAACGGTACAGCCCGTGGGGAAGCAAGCGCTCTATGGTAAATTTGGTTACCATGGGAAAGGTCAGATCCACCGCCGCCATCAGAAAGGCGCAGAGCATATCCGCACAGAACAACTTCCAGTGGGGCCGGTAATAGGAGGCGAAGATCCGCGGCAAAGGCCGGGAAAAATCCGGCGCGGCGGCATTGTTTTGAA
>JAISQV010000040.1 GCA_031273985.1 Spirochaetaceae bacterium
CCCCCCCCCCCCCCCCCCCCCCCCCCCCCCCCCCCCCCCCCCCCCCCCCCCCCCCCCCGTGCTTGCGTTGGAGGCAAAAAAACACTACAATCGGAGCAGTTTCACTTCAAACTTTTGGAAGCCCCCGCAAGGCACTTTCCCGGAGCCGGGCTGCGGGGGCGGATCGAGGAGGTCCGAATGAAGATCCGTATCGGCATAGTCCTTTTCATACTCACGGCGGCGTCCGTCTTTGCCCAGGACGGCGCGGCCCGGCGGAACGAGTCGGAGTACTACTATGTAACGGTTCCGGTTGAGCGGGTTTACACCTACCGCCTCGGCTATGTCGTTACCTACCGGAAGGGGCCCCTGGGCATGGCCCAGGCCTACCTGCCCATAGGCTGGTTTTCCGGCGCCGCCGCCAAGGGGGAACTGGTTACCCTCACCGGCCCCGGCACCTGGCCCTATATGGCGGTGTACTATAAAAACGGCGAGTTCAGCCACGTCAAACTTGCCGTCCGTAACCGGGCCCACGAAACCTGGGGGCTGCTCCCCAACCGTGAGGACCTGGACAGCCGCTTTGAAGGAGTCGAGTCGCTGCAGATCGAATTTCGATGATACCCGTTCCCCCGCAGTTACTTACCTTCATCCATGAAGGAAACCGTTTCCTCATCGCCGGCCACCGGGAGCCCGACGGCGACTGTGTGGGCAGCCAGCTTGCCCTGGCCTCCGCCCTTGGGCGGCTGGGCAAGGAAACCGTACTCTGCTCCGCCGGCCCCTTCAGGCGCACGGAGATACTCCCCTGGAAGGACCGCTTCGCCGCCCAGGTCCCGGACAGCCTGCGGGCGGGGGCGCGGGTCATCATCACGGACTGCGGCGCCCTGGAGCGTACCGGCGATCTGCGGCCCTTTCTCGAAGGACTCCCCCTGGCCGTCATCGATCACCACGCCGTTTCCCCGGAGGATCCCGGAAGCGGGGCCGTGCTCTTCCTCGATCCCGGCGCCCCCGCGGCGGCGGTCATGGTCCTCTCCCTCATCGAAGCCCTGGGCCTGAGCCCCTCCCCTGAGGAGGCGGAGGCGATCTTCTTCGGCCTCTGCACGGATACGGGATTCTTCCGCCACCTCGACAGCCGGGGGGCCGGGGCCTTCCGCCACGCCGCCGCTCTGGTGGAAGCCGGGGCGGATCCCAAACGGACCTACCACGCCATGTACGGGGGGAAATCCCTGGGCGCCCGGCAGCTTGCCGGCATAGTCCTGGCCCGTGCGGAATCGCACTACGGGGGAAGACTCATCGTAAGCTGGGAAAATTACGGGGAAACCCGGGAATACGGCGCCGGGGGCCGCGATTCCGATGCCGTCTACCAGCTCCTCATGTCGGTGGGCGGCGTGGAAGCCGTTGCCGTGATCCGCCAGGAGAGCCCCGAAAAATGCGCCATAGGCCTGCGGAGCCGGGATCGTGTCGATGTAGGCCAGGTGGCCCGGCATTTCGGCGGTGGCGGACATAAAAATGCCGCAGGGGCCAGCGTGCCCGGCACGATCCCGGAGATACTGTCTCAAACTATCGATGCGTTTAAGGAGGAGCTATTATGAAAGCGTTACTTTTGGGAATCATCATAGTGGCCGCCGCCGTCTGCGCGGCCCTGCCTGTGGGATTGGGCTGGTGGGCGGACATCCTCGCTTTCCTCCGGGGAGGCGTGCCGGTCCTTGCCGCCTTCATCGGCCTCATCGCTATTTTCATAGGCATTGCGGACATCAAGGACCGGGCGGAGGCCAAAAAGGAACAGTCCGAAGGCAAATCCGAGTAACCCCTCCCGGTGCAGCGGAAGACGCCGCAGGCGGCTGGAGCGTATGGCTTGCCCCCCTCTTGCTTTTTCCTCTTCCTCGTTACTTTCTACTCCCTGCGGCGCGAGGCGTTGCGGCAGGATAAACGCATAGGAATGTTCTTACCAGGAACTCCATCCAAAATCACAAAAATAACGAAGAATTTTAACCACCAAGGCGCACTTTCCCGCTATGGACTAAAGGGAAAGTAAAGGCGAAAAGGGGAGAAAGAATAGGAGCCCAGGCGCTTTCCATTGTCTTCCGTAGTACGCCTTCGTGTACTTCTTGGTTTTCTCTTCCTTCCGCGCCTTTACTTTTCCTTAAACCGCAGTGGAAAAGTGTAAAATCTTCGTATATTGTCGCTTGGCGCTCCTCCTGTGATCTATGCGTTTATCCTGGCGTTGCGGACGCTTGACTTTCTTCCCCGGGCTGTGGCATAGTAGACTCTCATTCGGGCGGCTCCGGCCCGTCCAGGTTTGGATTTGAAAGGATTGGCGATGAAAACGATATTCGTAAAACCCGCTGCCGTGGAACGGAAATGGTTTGTGATTGACGCGGGCGGCAAAAGTCTGGGCCGGGTAGCCGCCAGGGCGGCGTCCATAGTCCGGGGCAAGGAAAAGGTAGTCTTTACACCCCACCAGGAAGTGGGGGATTATGTCGTGGTGGTCAACGCGGAAAAAGTTGCCGTAACCGGCAGGAAGGCCCAGCAGAAGCTCTACCACCACCACACCGGTTATGTGGGAGGGCTCAAGACCCAAACCTTTGCCAAACTCATCGAGCGGCACCCCACATCCCCCCTGGAGTTGGCGATCAAGGGTATGCTCCCCAAGGGCCCCCTGGGCAGGAAACTCCTCAAGAATGTTAAGGTCTATGCCGGTTCGGAACACCCCCACGGGGCGCAGAACCCGGTAGAAATCGAGCTGCGATAAGGCCATGACGGCCCGAGGAGATGAGAGTGATTAAGAATCTTGGTATAGGTACCGGCAGGCGCAAGACCGCCGTGGCCCGGGTTTATGTACGGGACGGAAGCGGCAAGATCGTCGTAAACGGCAAAGACCTGAACGGGTACTTCTCCCAAAACGAGCACGCCATGATAGTGCGCCAGCCCCTGCTGGTTACCGCCGCCGAGAGCAAATACGATGTGCTCATCAATGTCTACGGCGGCGGCTCCAACGGCCAGGCCGGGGCCTGCCGGCATGGCCTTGCCCGGGCGCTTTGCCAGGTGGATCAGGGCAACTACACCAGCCTGCGGAGCAACGGCTTCCTCACCAGGGACTCCCGGATGGTAGAACGGAAAAAGTACGGTCAGCGGGGAGCGCGCCGGCGGTTCCAGTTCTCCAAACGCTAACCAGGCGGCATAGAAACCTCCGGTCCGGCGCGCCTTGACCACGGTGGTTTCCCTCAAGGGCCCGGCAAAGCCCGGGTCCCCGGTTCTGCGCATAACCCTCTCGGACGGCGTCCAATTTTCCTTCAGTACCGCCTACCTGGATTCCGGTGTTGAAACGCCGGAACCGGGGCTGGAACTGACTCCGGTCCTGGCCGTATGTCTTCGCCGGGCCGCGGACTGTTACCGGGCGGAGCGGGCCGCCCTGCGTTTCATTGCCCGGGCCGAGCAAACCCGGTCCGGCCTCACCCGAAAACTTACCCAAAAAGGTCTGGAAAGCCGACATGTGGAGGCGGTTCTGGACAGGCTGGAATTCCTCGAAATCCTGAACGACAGGCGTTACGCGGAAATGTGGCTCAAGGCCCGGCTCCGCCTGGCGCCCGGCGGCCTCAGCCCCCGGAAACTGCTCGCTTCCCTTACCGGCAGGGGCGTGGCCCCCGGTCTCGCCCGGGAAGCGGTAAAACAGGCTCTGGACGCCGAAGCCGAAGCGGCCCTGATCGCGGCCTACCTGGCGGCCCTCTCCCGCAAAGAAGCCCGGCGGCGGAATCCCTCCGGGGCCGCCCGGAGCGGCGCTCTACGCTTCCGGCTCCGGGCGGAGGGCTTTTCCGCCGCCGCGATCCGCGCCTGGGAGGAGGAGCATGACGCATCGCTTGAATAACGAGGAGGGCTCACCGGTTTGCGGGGGAAGTCCGGAAGGGCGCTTAGCGGGGGGGAGTAAAAATATTTAAAAAAAGATGGGCGGGGGGCTTGACTAAAGGGGGTGCGTGGCGGTATAGTAAACATCACGCACCAGCCGCGGGGCGGGCCGCAGGGCCCGCCCCGAAGCGCTCTTGCCGCAGTACCGGCTGGGTGGTTTTCACTGAAACGGAGTTTTTTCGTAGCGGGCCCGCTTGACAAGAGGCGGGGCGAAACGGTAGTGTCTGTAAGGCGCCGCGGG
>JAISQV010000154.1 GCA_031273985.1 Spirochaetaceae bacterium
GTGAATCCCCTGCTTTCCCTGGCCGGGGCGGAGGTCTACCGGATACCCATGATACTCCTCATAGGCTGGCGGGGGGAGCCCGGCGTTCATGACGAACCCCAGCACATCACCCAGGGCAGGGTGACGCCGGCGCTGCTGGAAGCCATGGAGATACCCTGCGTGATTCTGGATGCGGGAGAGGGCTTTGCGGCGCAGCTCCGGGACTGTTCCGGGTGGCTGGCGGAGAACGGCGCACCCTACGCCTTTCTTGTGCGTAAGGATACCTTCGGCCCCTATACGGGCCTTCCCGGAGAAGAGCCCCCCCTGGAGCTGAGCCGGGAAGAGGCCATAGGGATCATCGCCGGGGCTTCGGGGGAAGGGGAATTCTTCTTCTCCACCACCGGTATGGCCTCCAGGGAACTCTACGAACTGCGGGAGCGCCTCGGCCAGGGCCACGGGCGGGACTTTCTCACCGTGGGCTCCATGGGCCATGCCTCCTCCCTGGCTTTGGCGGCGGCCCTGCGGCGGCCCGGAGCGCTCATCACCTGCCTGGACGGGGACGGCGCCGCGCTGATGCACCTCGGCGCGCTGGCGGCCATAGGCGAGCGGAAGCCGCGTAACCTGCGCCACATACTCCTCAACAACGGCGCCCACGACTCCGTGGGGGGGCAGCCCACCATAGCCCGCGCCATAGACCTTCCCGGCATAGCCCGCGCCTGCGGTTACCCGCGGGTCTACAGTGTCCGGGACGGGGCCGCTCTGAAGGAGGCCCTCTCCGGGCGCGGGGGGCCCGTATTCATCGAGGTCATGGTCCGCCGGGGGGCGCGGCAGGACCTGGGCCGGCCCCGGAGCAGCCCGGAGGAAAACAAGCGGGCCCTCATGGCGGCCCTGCGGGAGGCCGCTGCGGACCCGCCGGAGGACCCGCATCCGGAAGGCCCGCCGGGGGGAGGAATCACATGATACGTCAGGCGGTTATCATGGCGGCGGGCCGGGGCCTGAGACTCAAGGACAGGACCCGTTTCATGCCCAAGGGCTTCATAGAGCTGGGCGGCCTTCCCCTGGTGGAACATTCGGTGCAAAAACTATTCGCCGAGGGCGTGGAAGAGATCATCATAGGCACGGGGCACTGCGCCGATTGGTACGAAAGACTCGCGGAGCGCTACCGGGGAATAAGCCTGGTTTACAACGGGGACTACGCCGCCACGGGCAGCATGGGCACCCTGGCGCTCTGCGCCCCCCTGGTGCGGGGGGATTTCCTGCTCCTCGAATCGGACCTGATCTACGATTCTGCGGGGCTCCGGGTCCTGATCAACGAGGGCAGGCCCGACGTGATCCTAGCCTCCGGGCCCACCCGCTCCGGCGACGAGGTCTACCTTGAGGCGGACCGGCAGGGCCTGCTCCTCCGGCACTCCAAGCGGCGGGAAGACCTGGGCCCTGTGGCGGGGGAGCTGGCGGGCATTACCCGGCTCAGGAAGGAGACGCTGGGCCTCATGGCGGCCCATTACGGGGAGGCGGGGAAACCGGACATGGAGTACGAGGCCGCCCTGTCCTTTGTCTCCTCTTCGGGCAAGGCCCCCATAGCCATACGCACCGTCGAATACTACCTCTGGCGCGAAATTGACGACGCCTCCCACCTGGCCCTGGCGGAGGAACTCTACCCGCGCATAGCCGAGGCGGAAAGCCTCCGCCGGGTGAGGCGGGAGGTGCTCCTCAACCCCGGCCCGGCCACCACCACGGACAGCGTCAAGTACGCCCAGGTGGCGGCGGACGTCTGCCCCCGGGAGGCGGAATTCGGGGAAGTGATGCGCTGGGTCTGCGCGGAACTTTCCCTCATGGCCGGCCCTCCGGGCAGCGTGGAGACGGTGCTCTTTGGCGGCTCCGGCACCGCCGTGGACGAGGTGATGATCTCCTCCTGCGTGGGGGCCGGGGACAGACTCCTCATCGTGGACAACGGCGCTTACGGGGAGCGCATGGCGAAGATGGCCGAAGTCTACGGCCTGGACGCCGATGTGTACCGCAGCCCGGGCGCCCTGCCCCTGGACACGGCGGCGGTAAAGGCAAAACTCCTGGAGGGCTACAGCCACCTTGCCCTGGTCTACCACGAAACCACCACGGGGCTCCTCAACCCCGTGCCGGAACTGGGCCGCTTTTGCCGGGAGCGCGGCATCACTACCATCGTTGACGCGGTAAGCGCCTTTGCCGCCATCCCCATAGACATGGAAGAGGACGGCATAGACTTCATGGCCTCCACCTCCAACAAAAATCTTCAGGGCATGGCCGGGCTGGGTTTTGTGTTCTGCCGCCGGGAGGCCCTGGAAAAAATACAGCCCTACCCCCCGCGCAGTTACTACCTCAACCTCCAGGCCCAGTACCGGCATTTCCGGGATACCGGGCAGACCCGCTTTACCCCGCCGGTGCAGACCCTCTACGCCCTGCGCCAGGCCATTCTCGAAACCAAACGCGAAACCATAGCGGCCCGTTATGCCCGTTACACGGCCTGCTGGGAGGCCCTGGTACCGGCGGTCAAGCGCCTCGGCCTCTCCATGCTGGTCCCGGAGGAGGCCCAGTCCCGCCTCATCACGGCGATTCTGGAGCCCCCTTCCCCGCGTTATTCCTTCAACGACCTCCACGACAGCGCCCGCCGTCAGGGCTTCACTATTTACCCCGGCAAACTCTCCGGGGCGGACACCTTTCGCATCGCCAACATCGGGGACATAAGGCCCGAAGAAATGATCGCCTTCACCGGCGTACTGGAAAACTATATGAGGAACCTCTAATGGCAAAATTGGAAAAACCCGCTCAAAAGACAATTTACCTGGGGCTCCGGGGCGACATCATCCATCCGGGGATCATCAACATCATCCGGGAAGGGCAGAAACATGGCCGGGTCCTGGTGGGCCTCCTCACGGACTCCGCCATCACCACCCACAAACGCCTCCCCTACCTCAACTACGAACAGCGGCGGGAGGTAGTGGAAAGCATCAGGGGTGTAGACCAGGTGGTGCCCCAGGAGGACTGGAGCTACATACCCAACCTCAAAAAATACCGCCCCGAAGCGATCATCCACGGCGATGACTGGAAAGAAGGCGTCCTTTCGCAGGAGCGGGAACTCGTCTTTGCCCTGATGAAAGAAATGGGCGGGGAAGTAATAGAGATACCCTACACCCAGGGGGTCAACGCGTCCACCCTCAACGAGGCCATGCGCTCCATAGGCACCACGCCAGGCGTCCGGCTCAGAACCCTCCGGCGGCTCATCGACATAAAACCCCTGGTACGGATCATGGAGGCCCACTCCGGCCTCTCCGGGCTCATCATCGAAAACCTGGAGATCCAGAAAGAAGACGGCCTCCACAGCTTCGACGGAATGTGGGCCTCAAGCCTCACGGACTCCACCAGCAAGGGCAAGCCCGACATCGAAGCGGTGGACCTTACCGCCCGCCTGCAGGACCTGACCAACATCCTGGAGTGCACCACCAAACCCATCATCTTTGACGGCGACACCGGCGGCAAACCGGAGCACTTTGTGTTCACTGTGCGGAGCCTCGAGCGCAACGGGGTCTCCGCCGTGATCATCGAAGACAAAGAGGGCCTCAAGCGGAATTCCCTGTTCGGCGCCGAAGTCGAGCAGACCCTGGCCTCCATCCCGGATTTCTGCGAAAAAATCAGCGTGGGCAAACAGGCCCAGGTTACCCGGGACTTCATGATCATAGCCCGGCTCGAAAGCCTCATCGCCGGCTTCCCCGTCTCCGACGCCCTCCGGCGGGCCCGCGCCTATGTCAAGGCCGGCGCCGACGGCGTCATGATACACAGCCGCGAAGAAGTCGGCGATGACATACGGGAATTCTGCGCCGCCTTCCGCAAAGAGTACGACCGGGTCCCCATCGTGCTGGTCCCCACCACCTACAACCAATTCACCGAGCGCGAACTCGCCTCCTGGGGCGCCAGCATCGTCATCTACGCCAACCACATGCTCCGCTCCTCCTACCCGGCCATGGTGAAAACCGCCCGCAGCATCCTGGAACACGAACGCTCCCTCGAAGCCGAAGAATTCCTCATGCCGATAAAAGAAATCATCGAGCTAATCCCCGGAGGAAAGTAAAAAATAGTGATAAAGGATAAGGGAGGAGGGGGCCGAGCCCCCTGCGCTCCAGCCTCCTCGGGCCTGCGGTCCTGCGGGGTCTTCCGCTACCCCCAATGCGGGGGCTCTGCCCCCGCAACGCCCCTGTTGGGGGGCTCGATGCCCCCCAAACCCCCTAGCGCGGGGGGATACCCCCCGCGAACCCCCGCAGCGCTTCGCGCTGCCCCCCGCAACGCCCCCTTCCCGGAGTTTGCGCGGGGAGGTTCGCCAAAAACCCCTGCGTGGGTTAAACTTGATTCATAAATACATAAATCCAAGGTAGCTTTCCCAAAACTGAAGTTTTGGGAAAGCCTCTACGAATAAAGATTTATAACCACTTTTCCGCTGTGGTTTAAGGAAAAGTAAAGGACACGAGGGGCACAAAGGAAGGTCCAAGGTCCCGTCTTTCAGTGGTTTTTTCTTGTTCTTTCGTAATCATCTTCGTGTCCTTGGTGCCCTTTGCGGTTAAATTCTTCATTCTGCCTAAAAGAAGACCCCCGTCAGGTAGCGGTCCGCCAGAATCACAGCGCCCAGGGCCGCCGTATAGACGGCAAAGCCCCAGAGCGAGTGTTTCCGCACGATTTGCAGCATAATCTGAACGGCAAAGAAGCCCACCAGGGCGGCGGCGGCGGTTCCCGCGATAAGCGCCCCGGCCTCCACAGTCTCCTCCGGCAGGCCGTTCTGCCCCCGCAGTTCCAGCAACTGCAACACCAGTGCCCCGGCAATGGCCGGAATGGACAGGAGGAAGGAGAAACGCGCCGCAAAATCCCGGTCCAGCTTCCGGGAAAGGGCCCCCGAAAGGGTCAGCCCGGAGCGGGACACGCCGGGGATGATCGCCACGGCCTGGCATATTCCTATGATCACCGCGTCGAGGGGGCTCATGGCCTCCCCCGGGCGGGTAACGCCGGAGCGCCTGGAAAGGGCCTCCGCCGCGAGCAGCGCCAGGGCGGTAACGAGGAAGGCGAAACCCAGGTATTCCCCGGACTCAAAGGCCGCCGTTATCTTGTCCTTCAGAATAAGCGCCGCTATCACTGCGGGGATGGTCCCCAGAATCAAAAAACCCGTGAGGGGCTGGGCTATACGCCGCAGCAGGGCCCCAATGTCCCGCCGCAGCACCACTACCACCGCTGCCAGGGTTCCCACATGGAGCATCGTATCAAAGAGCAGGACCGGCCCTGAAATGCCGAATATGCGCTGCAAAAGCACCAGGTGCCCGGAACTGCTCACCGGAAGGAATTCGGTGATTCCCTGAATCGCCCCCAGAACAATAGCCTCAAGAATCGTCATTCCCCTACCATATCCGCTGCGGGCCCTTCATTCAACGGCCCTGGAGGAAATTTTCCGGCCTTATCCGCTCCTTTTAGTAGTTTTAACATTTTTTTCGCTTCCCGCCCCGCCGTACACGGGGCCATCCCTTTTTCTCTTTTCTAACCACGGTCAACAAGTTAAGCGGGGAGAAAACCAAGACAGTCCGCGGATTTACACGGAGTATACGGATTACACGGATTTTCGTTCCAAAACCTTCTTAATCCGTAAAAATCTGCGAAAATC
>JAISQV010000183.1 GCA_031273985.1 Spirochaetaceae bacterium
GCAGGAATTCTAAGTTTAACATGACAGGACGCCTTAAAAAATTACCGGGGGTCCTGTCAGCCGGGAAAAATATGGTGCCCCCCGGAGGTGCCCCCCATATTTCTTCCCGCTGCCACCCCGCGTTGATTTATTGAGGCGTAGATACCGGCAAAAACTTAGAATTCCTGGCAGGCCGGCCCATAGGCTGGCACGCAGCCTGTATTTGGACTGTGGATAAACCAGGATGTACACAAAAGAGAATTTAACCACTTTTCCATTGGTTTTTAAGGAAAAGTAGACCACACGGACTACACTGACTTTTGTTAGAGATTCCCGCTTTTGTCCGTATTGCCCGTGTGGTCAGTGATTAAAAATTCTTCTGATTCATCCGCATTTTCAACACAGACTCTGTACTAGAAGGTAACCAGGGCTGTTTCGGCGAGGGCCGTTTCAGGCTTTTCCGCTTCGTCACGTCCGGCGGCGGAGCGCTGCTCCGATAGGGGGCGGAATTCTATGTGTTCCGCCACAATACTCACCTTTGAGCGGGGCTTTTCGTCGGCGCCGGTCCAGCGATCCTGTTTCAGCCGCCCCACAACCCGCACACCCCGGCCCTTCTGTCCATTGTTTTGAACCGCCTCGGAGAGCTTGCCCCAACATTCAACGTCAAAGAACCCCACCTCCCGCTCATAATTGCCGTCCTGCTTGTAGTAACGGTTGGAGGCAATGCTGAAGCTGCAGACCCGCGTCCCCTTGGGTGTGGTCCTGAGTATGGGATCCCGGACCATGTTACCTTCGATCAAAATGGAATTGAGATTGTTCATATCTCCTCCTCAAAAAACATTCCTGCCCACGGGCGGGGCCGGGCACGGGCCGGGTCAGGTCCCGCTGGCAGGACGCGGACGACGGAATCACCATGCATCTATATTTGTGTGATTGTCCCCGGTTTTGCTTCAATCAAAATGATTTTTTTTTGTAATTTTTTCAAAATAACACCGGAACACCGGCTTCCCTCCGCGCCATCGGAGAAGGATGCGGACACTTTAGGCGGGGCCGGCGCATATCAATTTTCAAACACCTCGAAATTACAGATATTTAAAGAATTTAAACCACTTTTCCGCTATGGGTAAAGGAAAAGTAAAGGCGAAGAAGTGGAAGAAAGCTTTTTTCTCTTCCTTCGTGCGCCTTGGTGTACCCTTCATGCGCCTTCGTGTAACTCCTGGTTTTTCTTTGTATGCCTTCTGCACTGAAGAATCCCGCGGCAAGCGGGGCGCTTAGAGATTCTTCAGCAGCTTGGAGATGTACAGGGCTATGTAGAGCTTCATGGCCTCGGTGCTGTCCAGGTCCATGAGGGAGGGCGTTTCAAAGAGGATGGCGTCCGCCATTTCGGTGATCGGCTGCACGCCCGCCCGCTTGCCCGTCCGGATCGCCATCATGCGCTGCAACTTCTTCTTGATCAGCGCCTGGACATCCTGCGCCATTTGGCGGTGGGCTTCGCGGTCCAGAATTTTACGCCAGCGCTTTTCCAGCGTCGCCATGTAGTGATCCACCGTCTGCCCCGCCGGAACCTTCTCGGACAGGAACTGCGTCGCCGCCCGCTTCAGGAGCAGGTCCAGGCTCACCATATCGCCGGAGCGGGGTTTGGGTCTGGGCTCCTCGAATTCCTGCTCCGGCTCCTCCTCCACGTCGTCTTTCCGGGCTTTCAGCCGCTTGAAGAAGCCTATGATCGCCGAAATTATCGGGATGCTGTACCAGAAGGGCAGGAGTATCTTTATATCGGCCAGCAGCTCCCTCCGGTTCATGAGAAGCAGCGTGGACATGGGGAGCAGCTTGCCGTGATCATCAAAGAGCCTCGTATACTGGAGGAGGCCGCCCTGGGATCGTTCCAGTTCCGCCTGAACCAGGTAGACCTTCTGGTCCCGGAGAAGCATACCCAGGTTGGACGATGCCTGGAATGCGTAATTTGTCAGAACCCGCTCAAAATCCCGGTCATTTTCCATGGCCGCTTCACTTTGAAAATCCCGGAGCTTTTTGGTCCAGCGGGCGCTGAGGGCCTTTCGCACCTGGGCGCGGACATCGCCCAGCAGCTTCGCCGTCAGGGGAAAGACCTTGCTCTTGTTGATAAAGACCTGCTCGTCGATAATATTCCTGAATATGAGCATCTCCGGCAGCGCCGTTCCCGCCCCGGCGCTGTCGGAAATACGGGTGCTTTTCTCCTTCAGCAGCTCGTCCAGGTTGTTCTGACCGTAGGCCTCCACCAAAAGCCGGCCGGAAAGGTCGGTAAAGCCGACTATATCCTTGTAGGTGAAAAAATAAGGCGGTTTATCCAGCCGGCTCTCTATCTCCCGCAGGGCCAGTTCCCGCTCCTTCTCCTGGGCTGTACGGGCCCTGAAGTAGGTTACAAAAAATTCGATAAGATAGATGGACTGCACGGCTCCCAGCTCCGCGCTGGTAAATTCATTCTTTTTCTTGAGTTCCAGCTTCACCGCTGCGCCCAGGTAGGGCCAGAAAAGACTGGCAAATTCCCCTGCATCCTTGATATGCGAAAGACACTCGTAGGGCTTGGCTTCAAGCTGGTTCAGCACCTCCTTGATAAGCACGTACTTCCCCTGGAGCTGGGTACTGAGCCGGGCGGCAAAATAATCCTTGTTGTTTTGGCTCTGAATGTAGTACTGCAGCTTGATCAGCGAAGCTTCCAGCGCCCGGTCGGGAATATGGCGCGCCAAAAAGAGGGCGGCCCCCTGATTCTCCGGAAAATCAATACGGATCACCGGCATATCCGCCGTGAGGGGGTCCTTCATGTACTGTTCCAGCTCCAGGTCCACGGAAACGGACCTGAGCTGCCCCGGAGGAATGCTCAGCCCCAGGGTTCTTTCGTCCGGGAAGGGCAGCGACGCCTGGGCCTCAAGATTGTCGTAGACCTTGTTGATAACCTCGGCGTAATACTCCAGCATGAGCACCTTCCCCTGGGCCCCTTCGGTGTGCAGTTCGCACTTCCCGGCCTCCACCAGGGGATTAAGCTCCACCCAGAATCTTGAAATAGTATCGCCGCTCCATTTCCGCCATTCGGGCCGCTCCGGAGCGTAATGAGTCGCGTAACGGTTGAGGAACGAGAGGAAGCCGTCGATCTCGATACCCGGAGAACGGCGTTTATGCGCGTAAGAAAGCATGATGGTATATAGGTCCGTGCGTTGCGGCATTTATGTCATTATAGTCGGTTTTTTGCGAAAAATACATAAGGGGAGGGGGCAGCCGCCCCCTGCGCCCGGCCCACGGTGCCGGGCTACCCCCACTACGGGGGGCTCTGCCCCCCGTAACGCCCCCCGGCCCCATCCCTGACCCGCGGCGGGGGCCGCATTGACAAGCCTGCCCTTGTTCATTATAAAAGGCAGGGCTTCCCGGCATACCATTGTTGTGTTCGTAGAGGCTTTCCCAAAACTGAAGTTTTGGGAAAGCTACCCTGGATTTTTGCGGGTTAAACGATGAAAAAAATTCTCTACAACGCCAAAGTATACCTGCGGCGGGAAACATTCGCCCAGGCGCTGCTGATCGAAGATCAGCGTATCGCCGCCCTGGGGTCCAACGAAGATATTCTTGCCGCCGCCGGGAGGGACGCTGAACGCATAGACGCCCGGGGGAAACTGCTCCTGCCGGGCTTTCACGACTGCCACCTCCACCTGAACGCGTTGGGGCGGCAGGCGCAGATGATAGATCTGTCGGGGCTGGACTCGATAGAGGCCCTCATTGAACGGGGCCGGGAGGCCCTGGCCCGGCTTGACCTTCCCGCCGGGGCCGTTGCCCTGGGCCGGGGTTTTGACCAGGAAGCCTTTGCCGGGGAAAAACGCTTCCCTACCCGCGGCGATCTGGACCGGATCACCACGGAACGCCCCCTCATGATCACCCGGATCTGCGGCCATGTGGTGGTGTGTAACACCCGTATGCTGGAAAGGGCGGGCATCGCCGAATCCGCCCCGGAAGTGGCCGGGGGGAAGGCGGAGACCGGCGAAGACGGCAGGCCCAACGGGGTGCTGCGGGAAAACGCCGCCGCCCTGGTCCGGCGGCTCCTGCCGGCCCCCTCGGAGGGGGAACTGCAAAGGAACCTCTCCAGCGCCATGCGGGAAGCGCTGGCCCACGGACTCACCGCGGCGGCAAGTTTTGACATAGGCGGGCCGGACTTTCAGCAGGTGGTGGATGCCTACAGCCGCATATACCGGGGCGGGGGGCCCCCGCTGCGGATCACCCTCCAGTGCGGCATATCCGGGGACCCCGCATACCTGGACGAGTACATAGGCCGGGGCCTTTTCCCCGGCACGGTTCTCCATGAGCCCTACCTTAAAATGGGCCCCTTCAAGTTATTCGCCGACGGCACCCTGGGCTCCCGCACCGCCTGGATGCGGGAACCCTACCGGGACAGCCCCGGCGCCACGGGCTTTCCGGTGATGGACCCGGCCCTCATGGGGGAGCTTCTTCAAAAAGCCGCCGCCCACGGCCTGCAGACCATGGTTCACGCCATAGGGGACGCCGCCATGGAAAGCGTCATCTCCTGCTACGAGGCGATAACCGGCCCCGGCCATAACCCGCTGCGTCACGGGATTCTTCACTGCCAGATCACCGACCGGGGCCTCCTGGAGCGGATGGCAAAAAACGACATTCTGGCCCTGGTGCAGCCCGTATTCCTCCTCCACGATCACTACATGGTGGAAAGCCGGGTGGGAAGGGCCCTGGCCTCTACTTCCTACGCGTGGGGGAGCATGGAGCGCCTGGGCATACGCGCCGCCTACGGTACCGACTGCCCGGTGGAGTCCCTGGACCCCATTCAGGGCATAGCCTGCGCCGTTACCCGGAAGGACCCCGCCGCGGATCACCCCAGGGAGGGCTTCTTCCCGGAGGAGCGGGTGGATGTGTATACAGCGGTGGACAACTACACCGCCGGTTCCGCCTACGCCAACTTTGACGAGGGGCGCATGGGCCGCATCCGCCCCGGCGCCCTGGCGGATCTGGTCCTCCTGGACCGGGACATCTTCACCATCCCCCCGGAGGAGATACACAAGGCCGGGGCGCTCTGCACCCTCGTAGGGGGCGAGTTCGCCCATGGCCGGGACGCGGTGCTGTAGTGGAGAAGCCGAAGCCCGCCCCTTACCCTAAACTTGACCCGCAAATACGAATAAAGATTTATAACCACGAAGGACACGAAGAGCACAAAGGAAGAAGCGGCCAACCCTCCGCGCCCCGTCTTTCATCGGTTTTTTCTTGTTCTTTCGTAATTATCTTGCTTGCCTCTTTTTCCGTGTTTTCCGTGGTTAAATTCTTTTTCTTTCTTTCGTCGTGTTACGTTGCGTAGCGTTGTGGTTCCCCCGCCCCTTACCGGGGGCCGCGCCGGAAGGGCGGGAGGGGGAGCAGCACGGGGACATTCTGCTGGTAGGTGCGGTACAGGGGCGTCCGGGCAAGCAGGTGCTTTTCCATCATGGGAATACTGATCGCCATGAACAGGGCTATGATGCACAGTACCCCCGGAAGGCTCAGGGGGTGGAAATTCTGCAGGCCCGCAATAAAAAGCCCCGTCCAGATGAGCATTTCCCCCAAATAATTGGGGTGCCGGGAATATTTCCATATACCGCTGTAGATATAGGGGCCCCGGGAAGCACCGGCGGCCTTATAGCGCCTCATTTCCCTGTCCGCGATACATTCAAGAAGCGTCCCGGTTACGATGACGCTTCCCCCAAGGCAGGGCAGCAGCGGGTTAAGTTCCGGGGTGTTCACCATATACCACAGGGGGATGACGCCCAAAAACACCAGCACGGTGGGCATATACATGATTCCCCAAAAAACTATCAGCTTTTCATACCGGGGGTACCGTTGCTTTATGTCGCGGTAACGCCAATCCTGCCAGGCAAGATTATCAAAACCGAGGGCCCAGTTTGCCGTAAGCCGTATTGCCCAGAGGAGCAGCGGAACGACGGCCCACAGATGGGCCGCCTGGAAGGGCGCGCCGTAAGCGAGATAAAACGCCGCGAGGAGCAGCGGGGGCTGAACGCTCCAGTAGGGATCGTAAAGACTGGCGTTTCCAAACACCAGGTTAAAGATGTACACCATCACGGTGGCTGCGGAATCGGCAATAAACAGGGCGGCCAGGGGCGGAAACCTGTCCCGCAAAAGATACAACATCGCCCCCCCCATTCCAAAGGAAAGGATATACACCAGGGCAATGATCAGTAAGGAAAGGCCTTTGCTTTTCACCATGGGGAACTCCGGGGCTCTGGGTTAACCAGGATTATGGCAGAAGGATTTTTACCTGTCGAGAGAGCGGGCGCTTCGCGCAGGGAGGAGAGGAAGAAGGGAAAAGGGGGCCGAGCCCATATGCGTACATTTAAGCAAGAAATCAACCACGGACCACACTTTTCCGCTATGGAACTAAGGAAAAGTAGACCTCACGGACTTTTCGCCTGAAATCGTAGCTTCTTCCACCTTAAACCCGCGAATTACGGGGATTCTTGTAGATTCAGGATAGGTTATCGAAGCAATAGTCTGTGTCGTCCGTGTGGTCTGTGGTTATAATCTTATGTGTACGCATATGGGGCTTGGCCCCCTCTTACTCTCCTCACTCCTCACTGTGCAATGCGGCCCCTTGACCAAATCCCCCTCATACCCTATAGTACTAATTAGGAGTAATTCTTAATAAGGATTCTATGGCTGCGGTAAAGGTAAGCAGGCGTAACACCCGCCAGCGGAGATTGGTTTTGGAGGCGGTTTGTAAGGGGGGCCACCCGGCGGCCGGGGAGATTTTTGACAGGATCGCGCAGACGGAGCGGATCAGCCTGGGGACGGTGTACCGCAA
>JAISQV010000229.1 GCA_031273985.1 Spirochaetaceae bacterium
CCGATCATGCCGCCCACCGATGAAAGGAGAAACACCAGAAGCGCCCGGGTGATGCGGTTGTGGTAGATGCCCTTGAGGCTTTCTATGTCGCCGGAGAGGGTTTCCATGTCGGTAACTCTGGGGCGGCGCAGGCTTGCTTCCGCGAGGCCCGAGAAGAAGCCGACGCTGATTACGGGGCTCAGGGTTCCGAGGGGAGCGCCCAGAAAGGAGGCCAGGATGGAGAGGGGGTGCCCCAGGGCCAGGAGCGCTCCCAGGGCCGCCAGGGAGCCGTTGAGGAGCAGCCAGCGGCGGAGCATGGCGAGGCTTACCGAAAGGTCCGCGCGCAGGACCCCCAGCACGATGAAGGCGGCCAGCAGCGCGGGGAAGAGCCAGGGCGCCGCCCGGCCCGGAAGGGATTTGGGGGGGATGCGCTCCAGGGCCGTCACATCCTCCCCGCCCTGGCCCGAGGCGATTTTTTCCAGGTTGGCCCGGATTCCCGCCAGATGGCCCGCGCCGGCCACCACGGCGATACGGAGCGTCCCGGCGCTTGCATCCCGGCTTGACGCGGCCCATATCTTGGCCGCCAGGTAGCGGTCCCGCTCATCGATGAGGGTTTCCTTTACCGGGGGGAGGTAGCCGGCCAGTTCCGTCATCATGCTGTCAAGTTCGCTCCGGGTCTTGAGTTTTTCTATTTCCGCCTCGCTCAGTTTTTCTGTCGTAAGGGCGCCCGAAAGGAGGCTTGCCAAAAGTTTGCACTTGCTCCAGAGGCCGCAGCGCGCCCAGGCCCGGCGCAGGGTGATCTGCACCTGGCGGTCTATCAGCTCAAAGGGTATGCCCAGCTCCTTCGCCGTTTCAACGGCGGTGATCATTTCCGCGCCGGGCCTTACCCCAAGATCGTTTCCCATGCGCCGCTGGAATCCGGAAAGCACCAGATTGGCCATGAGAAGGAATCCCTTCCCTTCCCTGAAGACCTTTGCCAGGTCCAGTTTCTGCCAGCCTTCCTGTTCGCTGATGGATGCGTAGCGTTCCCCGTCAAGCTCGACACAGACCATGCCGGGCCGCTCCTCCCGAATGACACGGTCCACTTCCCCTATGCTTTCGCGGGAAACATGGGCGGTGCCGATCAGCATTATTTCCGCATTCCCCAGGCTAAGATTCATGCGGGTATCACTCGTTGACATATAAACCGCCTTGCAGGGTGAAGTGTTTTCCAAACCCGGAACGGGCTGCGGGGCCATGAATTATTCCGGTCATTCTGGTTGTTCCGGTCATTCCGGCGTTAATCCCCGTTCCGCCACGATCCATTCGTTGATCCGCCATTCGGGAATGGCCTTTTGATCCAGTTGCTTCACCAGAAGAAAGTAACGATCCGCCAGGGTTCTGCTGCCGCGAATATCGTAGTATTGCGCCAGGTAGAAGGCCATGCGGGCCTTGGTAACCGGGTTCCGTTCCCGGTCGACCCGGGACGCGACATCGGTGTCGCCCGAAAGATCGTAGTAGAGCCGCAGCATATACCATTCAAGGCTTTCCCGCGTAAAGCGGCGCAGGGCGCCCTCCAAAAACTGCCTGGGGGCCTGGAGCCGCTCGGCCCGCATCCAGCAGGCCGCAGTGAGCAGGGCATAGGCCCACTGATCCTGCGCCCGGTTCCAGGCCTCCCTAAAGGCGTCCCGCGCCTCGGCCCACTGCTGATTCTTCATCTTGTGCAGGCCTATGCCCTCAAAGGCAAAGTAATAATCCGGGTTAAGCCGGGCCAGGGTAATATAGTCCTGCTCCGCGCCGCTGTAATCGCCGAGATCGTCCTTGAGGCCCGCCAGGTACACATAGGCCAGGAAATTACCGGGGGCGATTTGCGCCGCCCGGCTGTACTCCGCCAGGGCCTCGTCCTTCCTGTTCAGGCTGAGCAGGACGCTGCCCAGGTCGCAGGCTATCCAATAATCGCCGGGGGCAAGTTCCCGGGCCCGGCTCAGGTCCGCGAGGGCCGCCGGGTAATCCCCGTAGTAACGGTAGAGCTGGGCCCGTTCGCTGTAGGGCGCCGCCCAGCCGGGGTAGAGTTCGATGGCCCGGCCCAGCAGCTCCTCGGCCTGTTCCGGGGCCCTCGCGCCTCGGTAGGCTTTGGCCCGGCCCAGCAGGGCTTCCCCGTTGGCCGCATCCAGCGTCAAAACCCTGTCAAACCAGGCCGCCGCGTTGCGCCAGGAGCGGTTGGCGAGCTGCAGATTCCCCAACGCTAACAGCGCGTCCGCATGATCCGGGTGGGCCCTGACGATCCGGTCCAAAAGGGCCCGGTATTCCCGGTTCCGCCCTTCGGCGCTTTCAATAGAAGCCAGCGCGAAAAGCAGCTCCGGGTTATCCGGCTCCGGGACAAGAAGTTCCTGCACCAGGGCGCGGGCCTCCCGAACCCTTCCGGCGGAGATCAGCACCGATGCCCTGAGCAGGCGTATCTCCGGGGAGCCCGCGTCTTCCTCGGGAATTCCGTCAAATTCCGCCAGCGCCCCGGCGTAGTCCCCCTGTTCCAGCAGCCCCACGATGCGGGTCAAGGCAAGCCGGGTGGGGTCCGGTTCCGGTATCACCACCGGCTCCTCGATCGGGGGCGGAACGGGAGCCGGCGCGGGGGGAGCCTCGGGCGGCGTTACGCACCCGGCGGCCAGGGCAAGAAGCAGGGAACAGGCAAAGGAAAAAACGGGAAGCGAAGTCCCGGCTTTCCGGCGGAGGCGATACATGGGCTCCATAGTACCCAATCGGGGCAAAACCGGCAAGGCAGGCGGCGCGTTGCGCCGTAGGGTGGAAGGTGGAAGGAGGGGGGAGGAGGGGGGAATATAAGAGGGGCGCATCCTCAATGGCGCAAGCGCCATTGAGGACCGGGCTATCCGCTCCAATTTTTTTTGCCCGGAAGGGCAAAAAAAGATTTCCGCTTCTATCAGCCCCTTCGGGTCTGGCAATTATAGGAAAAATCCATGTGCCGCTAACAGCGGCACGGAATTGTCCCTTGCGCGTATAGGGGGGCCGGTACAATTGGTTGGCCCTTAATCGATAGTTTGTATGAAGAATCATACATGGAAATATAAAGAATTAGATAAAAATTCGGGGAATCAATAAAAAAGCAGTTGACAGCTTTCATGAAATTAGTTAAAACTAACATTCAGGAGCGTGAAAATGACGGGAAAGTATGTTTTTGTTAACCCGGCCATTGAGGAAGCGGGCGGCAATGATATTGCGGAAGGGTTCAAGAAAATAACATCTACGGATATGTCTGATGAAGAAAGTTTCAGCCCGCCCAAAACAACCGGAGAAGGCAAATGCGCCCGTTTGGCGTCAGGATATTCATACGATATTTTCCGGTATGATATGCAGCTAAAAAACAATGTGGTATTATCAGCGGAAACCGAAGGCCCTTTATATCTTCTGCAATTCTGCATGGAATCCGGTATGGACTGGCAGGAAACGGAAAGCCGCCTGCGGATGAGATTGCAAACAAACCAGGGGGCATTCAGTTTTATAACGAAAACCATTGAGACCTGTGAATATCAGGCGGGACGGTCTTATAAAGCATTCCGTATTAATTTTGCAAAATCGCGGATAGAGAAAATTACAGAAGAATTTGGCTTTGCCATAAACGGATTTTCACAAAAAAATTCGAATTTTTGCATGAGTTATTTTGAAACTACGCCGGAATGCAGGTTCATCATAGAACAAATAACAAGGTGCCATTACAGCGGGGCGATTAAGATGTTATACCTTGATTCAAAAATAAACGAACTGCTTGCCCATAGTCTGGAGCTTCTGCAAAACAAAATAATAGATAAAGCTCCCCGCATATCAAGAACGGATGTAGAAAAACTGCTTAGGGCGAAAGAGATATTGGATAGGGATATAACAACCCGGATAACGATACCGCAGCTTACACGTATGGTATACCTCAACGAATATAAACTGAAAAACGGATTCAAGCATATTTTTGGAAAACCGGTCTACAGGTATCTTCTTGATAACCGCATGGAGCAGGCGCGGATGCTGCTTGAGCGGAAAACCTTTCACATCGAAGAAATCGCTGAAAGGGTAGGATATTCGGACCGCAGTAGTTTTTCAAAGGCTTTTTTTAAGCGCTACGGATACTGGCCCGGTGAATATATCCGTTAAAAATCCTGATTGAACATAAAATAATCCCTTTTGAACATAGCAAAACGCGGCCCCTCCAATGATATGTTATTTACATTAACATATCAGGAGGATACCATGAAAAAACTTGTGGTTACGGGCATTGTACTCTTTTACACATTGAGTGCGGTTTGGGCAGGGGACGGGAAATTTGGGGAAATAAACCTCAGATTTGCTTATCAAATCGAAGGTCTCTTCAGAGACAATGTTGCCGAATGGTTTAATTACGACATCAATAATTTTTATCATACAGACCCCGGCTTTTCCTTCGGGGCGGAGTATTTGTACTCTTTTTTTGATAAAACATTAAAAATAGGGGTGGGCGCACAGTATGAGCTGCCCAGGGAAGCCTGGGATAGTTGGTCGGGAGAGGCGGCGGACCTGGAAAACGAGCGCGTAGAGTATTCATTGCTTCCGGTTTATGCAACGGTTCAGTATTCCCCGATCAGAGAATTTCAGGAATTGTTCATAAAGGGCAATATCGGATATACCATTCTCACATCCATTGAATTACTTCCTGAAGGCATACCCAGGCCCGGACTTGCTGAAAAAAAGGGAGGACTCTATTGGCAGGTATCGGCGGGATTTGAGGCTGATTGGGGCCTGATGTTTGAATGTTTCTATAACCAGAAGTATCTTAGCGCACGATGGGATTTTTCGGACCTGGGTATGCCTGCTACGTCAAAGGATATTTATAAAGCAAGAGATTTTGGATTCTCGGCAAGCTGGAAATTCAGGTTATGACGATACCCCGCTTGGGAGTTTTGCTGCGCAAAACTCCGGGGGAGGGCCGGGGGCGTTGCGGGGGCCGCGGCGCACTCCTCCGCCTAAAGGCGGAGGGTACTTTATGGTAAAGGGGGAATTTTTCTGCGCCGGAGCAGGCCAAATTTCTACAGGGACAACCTGCGGTTGCCCTTCGCGCTCCCCCGCACGGGGGTAGCGGAAGACCCCGCAGGGCCGCAGGCCCGAGGAGGCTGGAGCGTAGGGGGCTTGGCCCCCTCCTTGATTCTTCCTCTTCTTGCTTATCCCTTATTCCTCATCACTTACTTGCTCTTGCCTTGCCCCTTTCAGGGACTCCGGGTATTATTTGGGGACAGAAGGAGAACAGGATGAGCAAGACCCTTTCGTATGTACTGGTTACGCCCTACACCATTGCCAAGAGCAGAATAGGGGGCGTGCTTTCCCGGCTGCTTTCCCGGTCGGACCTGGAACTGGTGGGCGCGCAGATGATAGCGCCGGACGAGGATTTCGCCACGGCCTACGCGGGCAATCTGCGCCGGGAGAATGCGGCCAGTGAGGTAACGCTGCTGGCGGATTATGTGCAGGAAAAGTTCAGGCCCTCCGGGGAGAGGAGCCACCGGGCGCTGCTGCTCCTGTTCAGGGGGGAAGACGCCTGCGCCAAGCTGGTGAATATTTGCGGCCATATCCACGCCCAGCCGGTTAATGTCGAAAACCTGGCGGGGGAAACTATCCGCGACACCTATGCGGACCTGATAGTGGCGGAGGATGATCCTTCCCGGATCATTCACTTTGAACCCGCCGTGCTGACCCCCCGGAATCAGCAGGACGCCGACGCGGACTTCAGGGTTTTTTCCCGCTTCCTCAAGGGGCGGGAGAATCTTATCCGCAATGTAAGTTACCCGGAAGGGGTAAAGATAGAGAATACCCTGGTGATCATCAAACCGGATAACTGGACCCACCCCTCGTCCAGGCCGGGAACCATCATCGATATGTTCTCCCGGACGGGCCTCCGCATCATCGGCGTCAAGGTGCACCACTTTTCCCTGGCCCAGGCGCTGGAATTCTACGGCCCCGTCGAGGGGGCCCTCAACAAGAGGCTGGCGCCGATATACGGCAAGAAGGCCCGGGAAATTCTGGAACGGGAGCTGGACTTTAGCCTGGATGATGAGGCGGAGCAGGCGCTGATAGATTCCGTGGGCTTCCGTTACGCCCGGGATCAGTTCCGCCGGATAGTAAAGTATATGTCCGGGACCCGCCCCGAGGAGTGCCCCGAAAGCGATTACGACAAGCCGGGCAGCGTCATGACTTTGATCCTTTACTACGAGGGCGAAAATGCCATCGCCAAGATACGGGACGTGCTGGGCCCCACGGATCCCCTCAAGGCGCCCAGCGGTACGGTGCGCCGGGAATTCGGCAGTAACGTGATGGAAAACACCGCCCACGCTTCGGACGCGCCCGAGGCGGTGGAACGGGAGCAGGGCATCGTGCGGATCCACGAAAACCAGGTGGAGCGGATAATCAACGACCACCTGGAAGG
>JAISQV010000234.1 GCA_031273985.1 Spirochaetaceae bacterium
CGCGGGAAGGTTACGGGCTCCTGGCCGGGGCGGCCCGGCATTTTGCGGAACTCGAGGGCCTCGCCGCCCACGCCGCTTCCGTGGCGATACGGGAAGAAGCCTTTGAAGGCTGAATTTTACCAGGCTGAAAACCGCTCTGCGGTTTTCAGCAATTTTACCGGCTGAGGCTTTCCCAAAACTGAAGTTTTGGGAAAGCTGCCTTGGATTTATGCTGTAAGGAGGCTTGCGATGCGTGTAAAAAGAAGTATTTTCCCGGCGGTAATGCTGTTGGCCCTGGCCCTGCCCCTCTTCGGGCGGGGAGAGGGGGAAGACCGTATTCCCGGCAGAACCTACGAACTGACCCTGCTCCACACCAACGACCACCACGGGGCGGTGTTGAGCAACGGCGGCCGGGGAGGGCTGGCGGTCCAGGCGGCCTACGTGAAGGCCGTCAGGGCGCTTAATCCCCAGGTGCTGCTTCTGGACGCCGGGGACTTCAATACCGGCAGCGCCCTGTCCAATATGTTCGACGCGGAGCCGGACCTGAGGGCCTTTAACCTCATGGGCTACGACGCCGGCGCGCTGGGAAACCATGAATTTGACGGGACTCTTGAAAAGCTTCAGACTCAAATGGCCCTGGCGGAGTATCCCTTCATAACGTCCAACATAAAAACCTCCGGGGGGGAATACCTGGGTATCCCCTACCTGGTTAAAAATTACGGCGGCTTTACCGTGGGTATCTTCGGAATAACCACGCTGCGCAGTAAAATTATCGCCAGCCCCGATCCGGGCCTTGTTTTTATCAACGAGATTGAGGCCGCCCGTGAAATGGTAGAGATTCTGCGCGGCCGCGAGGGGGTGAATATCGTCATAGCCCTTACCCATATAGGGGACATCAAGGAGGCGCCGGATCATATCACTTCCCCGGAACTTGCCGAAGCCGTTCCGGGAATAGACATCATCATAGACGGTCATTCCCATTCCCTGTTCGAGAGCCCCCGGCAGGTGAACGGCGCCTATATCGTGACGGCCAACGAGTTCGGTTACTACATGGGGCACGGGCGGCTCCTTGTCCGGGACGGGCGGCTTGAGGGCTTTACCTGGGCAGCCGTCCCCCTGGGCCCGGACCCCGAAACAACGGCCATGCTGGAACCCTATGTCCGCGAGGCGGAGGCCAGCCTCAAGGAGGTGGTGGGAACGGCCGCGGCGCCCTTCATCTTCGGCGACAGGCTGACGCGGAAGACCGAAACCGCCCTGGGGAATCTGGTCTGCGACGCGAACACCTGGTACTTCAGAACCGTCTACCGCCAGGAAGTGGATTTTGCCTTTCACAACGGCGGCGGCATAAGGGCGGAGATACGGCAGGGGCCCATAACCAGGGAGGACATACTGACCGTGCTTCCCTTTGAAAACTATCTCTACCTTGCGTCCCTCAAGGGCAGCGACATCATTGAACTTTTCAACTTTATCGCCACGATCCCCCAGGGCGCCGGCGGCTTCCCCCAGTTTTCACGGGAGGTCCGCTACACCGTTGACTATTCCGGGGGCGCGGGCGCCCTGGTGAACCTGACCATAGGCGGCGCGGAGGTGGACCCCGAAAGGACCTACCGTTTCTGCACCAACGACTACCTTCTGCGCGGCGGCGACGGCTACACGGTCCTTACCCGCTCGGCGGAGCCCTTCAACACATCGCTGCTCCTGTCTTACGTGGTGATAGAATACATCGCCGCCCAGGGGGGGAGCGTAGAGCCCCTCACCGACGGCCGCCTCACCGTGCTGGGCGGGGAGTAGGGGAGGAATCAGGAGGGGGCCGAGCCCCCTACGCTCCAGCCTCCTCGGGCCTGCGGCCCTGCGGGGGCTTCCGCTACCCCCGTGCGGGGACACCCCGCAACGCCCCGTGCCCTCTCCCGGAGTTTGCGCTTTGCGCAAACTCCCATGCTGAAAACCGCAAAGCGGTTTTCAGCAGCAACGCCCCCCGTCCCTTTCCGGATTCTACGCTTTTTTCCCAAAAATTCCGCCTTCATTGAAGCAAAACCCGGCGAACAAACTATATTGTTAGAAGGGGATGTATATGGCAGATTCAGCGCGGCCCGGGCGGATTTCCAGCGCCGAAGAACTATGGGCGCTCATGGCGGAGAACGAGCGGCAGAGGAAGGAGTCGGAAGCTTACCTGAAGGCCCTCTTTGAGGAGACCCGCCAGCAAATGAAGGAAACAGACCGGAAAATCAGCAATTTGGGCAGCCGCCTCGGTGAATTGATGGAACGCCTCACGGCGCCGGGGATCCTGAAAAAATTCACGGACCTGGGCTACCGGTTCGAACGGGTGGCTCCCCATTACCAGCTCTACTCCGGCAGCGGCGAATTGATGTCCGAAATTGACCTCTGGCTTGAAGACGGGGACCTTGCCCTGGCCGTTGAGGTAAAGACCAAACTAACCACGGGCGACGTGGATGATCATAGAAGGCGCATGGAAAAACTGCGGCGCTATGCCGACGGAAAGGGCGGCCGGCGCAGGCTCACGGGGCCGTGGCCGGAGGGATCGTTTCGAAGGAAGTGAAAGCCTATGCCCTGAAGAACGGCTTCTTCGTGCTAGAGCCCTCCGGGGACACCATGAAGATCGACGTACCCAGGGGCTTCAAGCCTAAGGAATGGCCGCCGGCCTCACCCGCCATGTCCTAAACCGCCGGCCCTGAGAAGCGTCACGTTTTCCTTGACGCCCCCGCCTCCCCCGTGCTACACTCCTCCCGCTATCCTGTAAGGGATCGTTTATCTGTGTGCTTTAATAAACGGTATCTTCCCATGTCTTGCGTGCAAGGTTTGCCCTGTGGCGCCGGAGAGGAGGAATCGTGTTTATGCGGAAAAAACGGGCCTTTGTGCCGCTGTGTCTTGCCGTGCTGTTATCCCTTTCAGGCTGCGAAGACCTCTTCGACGCCATAGGCGGACTCTACGGGAACATGGAAGGAGCGGACCGGACCGAGCGACTGGACCCCCCGGACCCCCAATTTCAGGCCATATTATCCAAAATGTCCGGCGTCTGGTACTCCCACTATGCGGGAATAGGAAGACTCGACGGTTACCGCATAGGGAAAATCCGCGACTTTCAGACATTGATGCCGGAACATAAACAGGCCCTGTTCCATGACGCCCTGACGGCAGCCACTTCTCTCCCCAACAGCCTTTATCCCGGCTCCCCCCCAGGCGGCACTACCTACGGTAATGACGATTATTTTGTCTTTTACGACAGTTCTGTATACGGCCAGGCGGATGACAACAGCCCCGCAAAGGAAGGCTGGAATTTTGGATTTATGGGCATAGTCCGGGCGGTCAATATTTTTAACGGCGATCCAGGGCGGGGAGCGATCATCATTCAATACTTCGAGCACTGCGCCCCGGCCTGGGACCCCGATATAAAAGACGGGCAGCTCCCCTTCTTCGGAATCTACTACCGTGAATTGTCGCCGGACATTGTGCAGATGGCCAACGCCGTCAAACTTGCGGAGCTCTACGCCGGGCAAAAATACTACACCGAAGAGGCTACTTTGGAAGACGCCAAACTCAATAACAGCATCGAAAACGAAGCGGAATACATTTCCTGGGGCGTGGTCATTCCCCAGGACCGGGAAAAAAACTAAGGGCGGTATATCGGAGGTACCTATGATGCGTTGGAAACCAGGATTGCTGCTCTGCCTTGCGGCGCTATGTTCCCCCAGTCTTGCGGCCCAGGAGCCCCCCCCAGAGAGCGGCGGCTTTGAGGATTTTCTCGATTTTGGCGAGGACGAGGGGGTTACCATGGTCGAGACTCCGGAGACCACGCAGCAGATGATAGTGATAAGCCGGGAGGAGATAGAAAAGCGTAACGCCCAGGACCTGGCCTCCCTCCTGGAGGAGACCCTCGACATGAGCGTAACCCGCTACGGCGGCTACGGGAACCAGACCGAGCTAAGTATGCGGGGCTTCGACACGGAACGAATCGCCATTCTGGTGGACGGTATTCCCGCCAACTCCCCCCGGTCCGGGGAATTTGACGTGAGCCAGGTGGACATTAACAATGTGGAGCGCATCGAGGTGATCTACGGCGGCTCCGACACCAAGTACAATGTGTCCGGCGCCCTAGGCGGCGTGATCAATATTATCACCATCAAGCGCCAGAGGCCGGGCTATAGCTTCGGGGCCACCGTTTCAAACACCGGGTACCTTCCGGGCCGCTACGTCATGCGCCTGGCCGGGGGAAGCCTGGGCGGGCCTCACCTGGAAGACCTCGCGGATATGCAGACCCTGAGCTTCTTCGCCGGACACGGCGCGGAGGCTTTCTCATGGAAGGCCACGGTCTTCGGGAACCGGGCGGGGAATCACTTCCTTTTTAAGGACGATTACGGTTTTGCCCGGCGCAAGATAAGTAACGAGGTGCTCGATGTCGGGGGCGGCGCGTCCCTGGCCTGGAATCTGTCGGACACCACGACTCTGCTTTCCGACACAAAAACCTATTTTGCGCACAAAAACTATCCGGTAACGCCGAATTCGGTAGGGTCCGCCGTCTCGACAGATTTTCAGATCCAGGAGAATATCCTGTTCAACGCGCCCCTGATCTTCCGGGAGGATCTGGGTACGGAAGCATCCCTGAGTTATCAGTTTTCCCGCACCTCCTACGGGGCGAACATTACAAGTTCCGATCACTACCTTACCGGGATAAACCGCTGGAACTGGTACCCCGCCGAAAGAATCACGGTCCGGACGGGGCTGGACTGGCGTTTCCTGTACATAGATTCCCAAAGCCCCACGGAGACGCAGCCCGTGAAGACGGGCAATCAGGGGGGGCTTTACCTTACGGGGGAATTCACGCCCTGGACCAGCTTCATGATCATTCTCTCCGTCAAGGGCGTTACCGACACCCGGCAGACGGTGCCGGTCCCCAAGATAGGCTTCAGGTGGGACATAGCCCCGCAGTTCACCCTCAAGAATAATTATTTCCGCAGTTTCAAATTTCCCGATTTTGACGATCTCTACTACCGCAGCCTCGACAGTATGTTTGTCGGCAACCCCAATTTAAGGCCCGAGGACGGCGTAGGCGCCGATCTTATAGGCGAGTTTACGCCCCTGGACTGGTTCAACACTACCCTCACCGTCTATGGGCAGATGACCGAAGATTCTATTCACTGGGTAAAGCAGACCGGAGGACGCTGGTCCCCGGCGAACATAGGAACCGCCTGGTTTATCGGCGCCGACTTCAGGCCCTCCCTTACCCTGAGGATTAACCGCTGGGGCTTTGACGCCATAAAACTGGGCTTTAACTACCAGTTCCAGTTGAGCTGGCTCTTGAGCGGCAATGCGGCCTTTGACAACAGTTACCGGGTCCCCTATATGCCCACCCATGTTGTAGGCGGTTCCGTGGATTTCCAGTGGAAGACCGGCTCCCTTCTTGTTTCCGCGCACTACGAGGGGACCCGTTACGCCGACACGATGAACGAAATGCCCCTGGACCCCCACGTCATCATGCACATGACCTTCAACCAGGGCCTGGGCAGATACCTCACCGCCTTCGCCTCCCTGCGGAATATGCTGAACGCCCACTACGAGTCCTTCGCCGGCTACTATATGCCGGGTATGTCCCTGACCGCGGGCCTGCGGGCAAAGTGGTAGCGCGCCGGGGGCGCCGGTAAAATATTAACCACTTTCCCGCTATGGAACTAGGGGAAAGTAGACCACACGGAAAACACAGACGAAGAAAATATTATTAACCACGAACGACACGGACGAAGAGGGAAAAAATAAAAATTGCACGAAGTACCACGACGCAGGAGGAAAAGCTTCGAACAAAAACCTTCGTGCCCTTCGTGTTCCTTTGTGGTTTTTCTTCTTCTTAATAAGCTGTGAAAAGAATTTTTAACCGCCAAGCCGCATAAGTCGAAAAGGAAAAAACAGTAAAATGAGCCCTCTTTTTCTTCTCTTTCTTCCCTACTTCTTCGACTTTTTCGACTTTGTGGTTTTAGTTCTTAAACAATCTTTTCGCCCAATCAAGGTACTAGTAGGCCGGCCCCGCTATTCCGTGCCCAGGTTCAGCACCACATAGTCCGTGATGATCCACACCCCGTCCCGCCTGCGGAGGGTGTAGGTGTAGCGCTTCCGCTCTATGAAGGTGCCGGAAAGCCCCTGAAAGCGCTCCAGCACCACCACCGTAGCCTCGGTCTCGCCGTAACTGGTCCGCTCGATACGGAAGTCCGAGGGGATCACCGCAATATCCCCGTCCGCCACGGCGCTCCGCAGCTCCTCCCGGTAGCGGGCCAGCATACGCTGCCGGCCCTCCTCGGACTCCGCAAGCCACTGCCGGCCCCGGGCCCCGTCCCGCGTCAGGAGGGATTCGAGGTCCAGGTAGAGAAAAAAGCGCTCCCACTGGGACCTTTGCCGGGCCGTCAGGGTCCAGGCCACCACCTCGTCCGGGGGCAGCCGTTCCCGCACCAGCACGGCGTTGGTCTCCGTGTCCATCTCCAGGGGTATCCCTCCGGGGCCGGGGATGGAGGGGGGCCGCAGGTTGAGGGCGAGGCGGTTGGATTCCATGAACGCCGCCGCCCCTTCTTCTCCGGGCCCCCCGTTACCGTTCCGGTAGAGCCCCGGATAGAGCCGGGCCCGGACCACGTAGGAGCCGGGCTGGCTGAAACCCACATAGTCCCGAAGGTCCTCGGTGAAGGAGAAGGATTCCCCGCTTTCCACCAGCACCTCCCGGAAAAATATTTGCTGCAGGGTGCTCCGCTTCCGTATCAGCGGGGCCGCCGCTTCCACGGCCCGGTTGGACACCGTGCGGGCGTCAAAATCTATGGTAAAGGCCCGCTCATCGGCCATCTTGAAACGCCAGGTTCCCGGCCCCCGGTTGGCGATGGTCACCTCCACATAGATCGGGGCCTCCCGGAGATAGTATATGCGCCGGTCAAAGAACCGTATCGTTACCTCAATATTCCCCCGGTCTTCCGCGCCAAAGAGGGCGCCCCCCAGAACGAGGAGGGAAAAAACGAAAAAAAGAGATGCCTTCCTGCTTGCCACCCTGTTACTCCGTGATACTAAAACCGCGACGCCGCGCAGCGCCGGCAGGCCCCCGGCTCACCGGCTACCATAGATTCACCGCTTACTATAGAATCGGACACAAACTATGAATACTGTATCTTTTCCCGGCTTTTTGGGGGAAATAGCCGCCGCCCCGGCCTTTGCCGGGGCCCTGGAAGCCCTGCGGCAGGAAAACTTCCCCCTGGAACTGGACGGCGCCGAGGGAGCGGCGGCGGCGGCCCTCATCGCCCTGGCCTGGCAGGCCGCGCCCCGTACCTGCCTCGCCGTAACCGCCACGGAACAGGACGCGGAGAGCCTTGCCGGGGATCTGGAAACCGCCGGGGTAGCCTCCTGGGTCTTCCCCTGGTGGGGCGCCGCGCCCTACGGGAATCCCCCCGCTCCGGCGGTCTTCGCGGAACGCTGCCGGGCGCTCAGCAGCCTCGTTTCAGGCGGCGCGGACAGCGCGGGCATCGTCATCGTACCGGAACGGGCCTTCCTCGGCCCCCTCCCGCCGCCGGCCTACTTCAAAAGCCTCCTCATCCCCCTCAAGCCCGGCGACACCCTCGACACCGCGGCCCTGGCGGAAACCCTCGTCTCCTACGGCTACCTCCGGGTCCCCAGGGTCCAGGTCCAGGGCGAATTCGCCCTCCGGGGGGAAGTACTCGACCTGCTCATGGGCGGCGAACCCGCGTACCGCATCCTCCTCGACTTCGACCGCATCGGCGCTATACGGCGCTTCGACCCCTCGGACCAAAGCTCCCTCGCCTCCGGGGAAAGCGGCCTCGTCATACGCCCCCTGAAAGAAGTAGTCTGGACCGACGAGCGCATCCTCGCCCTCAGCCGGGTTCTCGCCGGAGCGGAAGAATTCCCCCGCCGGGGCGCCGCGTGGCTCGAAGAACTCATGGAGCGCCGCACCGCGCCCGGAGAGGAAACGCTCTTCCCCCTGGCCTTCGAAGAGGGCCCGTCGAGCTTCGCGGACTATCTTATCTTTATGGAAGAAGGCGGGGAGGGGGACGGCGCAGGCGCCGCGGCCTCCCCCTACGCGGAAGCCGCCGAAGGCGTCTTCCGCTACCCCCTCAGCGGGGGCTCAAGAACCCGCCTGTCGGCGGGGGAGCCCGCAACGCCCCCGTCGGGGGGCCCGATGCCCCCCAAACCCCCCGCCCGGCCCGGCGCGGGGCCCGTGTTTTTCCTGGACCGGGAACGCCTCGAACACGCCCAGGAGGCCCTTGGCCGGGAGTACCGGAATCTCTACCGCCGGACCCTGACGGCGCAGGATGCTCCGGGCCGGGAATTCCCCGCCCCGGAGCGGCTCCTCCTCTCCTTTGCAGAACTCTCTTCCCGCATGGCAAGGCGGGTCTCCTTCATGAACATCAAGGGCGGCGGTGAGGAAGGGGCACTGCGCACCTCCCTCGCCTGCGAGCCCCCCCGGAGCTTCTTCGGGAACATAGACTACCTCCGGGAAGAATTCACGGGCCTCCTGGGGCAGGGCTGGCGTATCCTCGTCATGGCGGAGTCCGAAGTCCAGGCGGGCCGGATAGGGGAACTCCTCTACGGCGCCCTCCCCCAGGCTGCCGGTTCCCTCTCGGTGCTGCCCCTGCCCCTGTCCGCAGGCTTCTCCCTGCCGGAGATCCGCTTCATGGCCGTGGCGGAAAGCGAGATCTTTGGCCGGAGGAAACGCTCCCCCCGCTCCCTGCGGCAGGTAAAGAGCGCCGCCCTCGACAGCTTTGTGGAACTCAATCCCGGCGACTTTGTCGTCCATGTAAACTACGGCATAGGCCTCTTCAAGGGAATAGAGCGGGTCCGCGCCCTGGGAAACGAGCGGGACTACATAAAGCTGGAGTACCTGGGCGAAGAGGTAGTTTTTGTGCCCATCGAGCAGGTCAACCTGGTTCAGCGCTACATAGGCAACGAGGGCCTCCCGCCCCGGCTGGACAAACTGGGCTCCAAAAGCTGGGAAAACCGCAAAAACCGGGTCAGCAAATCCGTGGAGGACATTGCCCAGCGGCTCATGGCCCTCTACTCAAAACGCAAGGCCAGCCGGGGCTTCCCCTTCCCCAAAGACACCGAATGGCAGACCATGTTCGAGGCGGCCTTCCCCTACGAAGAAACGGAGGATCAGCTTCGCTGCGTGGAGGAAATAAAACAGGACATGGAGAGCCCCCACCCCATGGACCGCCTCATCTGCGGGGATGTGGGATTCGGCAAGACCGAGGTGGCCCTCCGGGCGGCCTTCAAGGCCATCATGGGGGGCAAGCAGGCCGCCTTCCTCGCTCCCACCACGATCCTGGCGGAACAGCACTACGAGAATTTTATGGAGCGGTTCTCCCGTTTTCCCGTAACGGTAGCCATGCTCTCCCGCTTTGTGGATAAAAAAACTACCCGCCAGGTCCTGGAGCAGCTTAAAAGCGGGGCCATAGACGTACTCGTCGGCACCCACCGCATCATCCAGCGGGACGTGGTCTTTAAGGACCTGGGCCTCATGGTCATTGACGAGGAGCAGCGTTTCGGCGTAAAGGACAAGGAGCGCCTCAAGGAACTAAAGACCAATGTCGACTGCCTCACCCTGAGCGCCACCCCCATACCCCGGACCCTCCACATGAGCCTCCTCAAGATCCGGGACATGAGCCTCCTGGCCACCCCGCCCCGAAACCGGCATCCCATAGAAACAGTCATCGACGAATGGAACGAGGAACGCATCGCCCAGGCGGTACGCCGGGAGGTTGAGCGGGGCGGGCAGGTATTCTTTCTGCACAACCGGATTGAGACCCTCGATGATATGCGGGTCAGGATAGAGCGCATGGCGCCGGAAATGCTTGTGGAAACGGCCCACGGCCAGATGGACCCCGAAGAGCTTGAAGATGTCATGCACCGTTTTGTCCACGGCGGTTTTCATGTGCTGGTGTCCACCACCATAATTGAAAACGGCATAGACATACCCAATGTAAATACCATTATCATAGACCGGGCGGATATGTACGGCGTTTCGCAGCTCTACCAGTTACGGGGCCGGGTGGGCCGTTCAGACCGGGTGGCCTATGCGTACCTTTTCTACCCCCGGGACAGGTCCCTCAGCGAAATAGCCATGAAGCGCCTGCAGGTAATATCGGACTTTACCGAGCTGGGTTCGGGCTTCAAGATCGCCATAAAGGATATGGAGATTCGCGGGGCGGGCAACCTCCTGGGCCGGGAGCAGTCCGGCGACATCTATTCCGTGGGCTTCGACCTCTACCTGCGCCTCCTGGACGAGGCCATACGCCGTCTTGAGGACGAACACTACGAGGCGGAAAATGAAACGCTGCTGGAACTTGAATATTCCGGTTTCATCCCCTCGTCCTACATCGATTCGGCCCAGGAAAAGATGGAGGTGTACAAGAAGATCGCCGCCGTAAAGAGCCGGGAGGAGCTGGACGGCCTCCACGGGGAACTTCTGGACCGCTTTGGCCCCCCGCCGGACGAGGCCGCGTCGCTCCTTGCCCTGGCGGAGATACGGATCATCTGCCGGGAAATCTCCGTGGTTTCCCTTCGGGAGCGCGGGGGCCTCGTCCGGGTGGAATTCGGCAAGGTGGCCCGGGTCTCCATAGACCGCCTGCTCCGCCTCATGAAGGAGTCCTCAGGCCGGGTACTGCTGGACCCCAAGGCGCCCAATGTGCTGATTCTCAAGACGGGAAACATAGGCCTCAAGGAAAAGAGCGAATTCATCCGGGAGAAGCTCGCCGCCCTGGCAGCCGCTTAGCCCGAGCGCGTTCACTTAATCAAGAAATCAACTACGGGGCGGCACGGACAACACGGACTTTTTACTTAAATCCAAATTCAAATAAAAACCTTTGTGTTCCTTCGTGTCCTTTGTGGTTTTTCTTCTTCCCAATGCTGTGAATAAAACAGGGAGCATATAAACTACGAATAAATCAGCGTAATCCGTGTAAATCCGCGGACTGTTTTAGTTTTCCTGCCGCTTAACTTGTTGACAGTGCTTAAGACCCGCTCATTTTGCAAATTAAAAACTGTGATCCTTCCATAATTCACGTCCTTCGCGGACTCTTTTGTTTATATACGCCGGTTCTGGACCTATTCTTCCCGCTCAATCCGGGGCCGCGCTTCCAAAATCCGGCATTTTGGAAGCGCGCCAGTTATGTAGTTTTTTAACAAGGCTATAATCAATTTTTGGAATCTTGCAATGATGTTTTTGCTTTATGCATAAAACTTTTGCAAATTCAAATACGGCGATATATCATTACTTCCAGAACATAAGTTCCCCTTGGTATGGGGAGCAAACATCCTTATTCGCCTTACGGTGAAGAGGGGAGGTTTATGAGCATCGATAGAAACCTTTTTCCCGGTCTTTTTGCGGCAGCAATACTGCCAACATTGGCATTGTTTGTCTCCCGTTCAAATCCGGTAACACCGGATGCGCCGCCCTCCCCTCCACGGACCCATGACGCCCGCTGAGGATGATCAACTTATTGTCCCTGCCCTTCGGGGCGGGCCCGGCGGAGAACAACCCTCATGAAGCGCAAGGAGAGCTTTTGTAGTATGGCGAAAACCACAGGGAGCGGCTTTGCCCTCCCCCGCATCTTTCCGGTTCTGGCAGTATTTCTCCTGGCCCTGTCCTGCCGGATGCCGCCGGCGGAACCGCTGCTTTCCCTTTCCGCCCTGGGGCAAAGAAACGAAGGAACCTGGTATCAGATTTTCTCCTACTCCTTCTCGGATTCCAACGGCGACGGCATAGGGGACCTCAACGGCATTGCCCGGAAGCTGGACTACCTTAACGACACGAACACTGCGGGGCACCGGGCCCGCCTGGCAGCGGGGGAAGAATGTAACGAGAGCCTTCACATAGACGGAATTTGGCTCACCCCCATCATGCCCAGCCCCAGCTACCACAAATACGACACCAAAGATTACATGGACATAGATCCGGCTTTCGGGACCCTGGCGGATTTTCAGAATCTGGTAAGAAAATGCCACGAACATGGCATCAAAATCATCATCGACCTGGTGATGAACCACAGCTCCGAGCAGCATCCCTGGTTTCAGAAGGCCCTGGAAGAAGTCCGTTCCGGCCATCCGGGCCGCTACGCATCCTATTACAATTTCTACTACGGGGCCACTCCGCCGGAAAACTATAAATTCAAGTGGGATGAATTCGGGAACAGCTACTACAAGTGGTGGGGCCGGGCTGCGGAAAACGCATGGTTTGAAGGCTCCTTCTGGACGGGTATGCCGGACCTCAACTGGGACAGCCAGGCCCTGAGGGAAGAATTTGAGAAAGTAGTGCGCTTCTGGCTCGATGCGGGACTCGACGGTTTCCGCCTGGACGCAACCTCCTGGCCCTATAATTACCGGGGCATGGAGCGGGTAAACGAAGGAATCAACGGCGAGGAAAAAAACATAGAACTCTGGACCTGGTTTGCGGAGACCTGCAAAAAGATAAACCCCGATGTATTTCTGATAGGCGAATGCTGGGAAGGGGAAGACACCATTGCCAACTACTACAGGTCGGGCATGAACTATTTTGCTTTCCAGTTTTCCACCCAGAACGGCGGCGGCGGTTCCATACGCTGGGGCGCCCAGGGCCACGGGCACGATTATGTAAACGCCCTTTACTACTGGGACCGGAAGATACGGATCCGCTACCCCGGAGCGGTTTCCGTGCCCTTCCTCTCTAACCACGATCAGGACAGAAGCGCTCACTTTCTCATGGACGACGAGCGAAAAATGGCCGCGGCCCTCATGCTCCTCGCTCCGGGGGCTCCCTTCATTTACTACGGCGAGGAAATAGGCCTTACCAGCGGCGCGGGTTTTGAGTATCCCGATTCCAACCGCCGGGGCCCCATGTGCTGGTCCTGGCCCAACAACTCTGGCGCCCCCAGCCCGCCTTCGGAGTGGAACTGGAATGCCCTTGCGCCCCAAAACGGCCAGGGTGTGGCCCAGCAGCTTCAGGACGAAAACTCCCTGCTCCGTTACTACATACGGGTTGGCAACCTCAAGAAGAAGTACCCCTGGCTGGCCTGGGGTATCATGGAAAGCCTGAATACTGCCCCCACGCCGGCCGAAGTGGCCGCCTTCCGGCTGATCAATCCCGGGGACAACACAAAAAGTATCATTGTCGCACACAACACGCATTACAGCGATGATAAAATAATCCCCGGCAACGTATTGACTCGTGTAACGCACTACGACGGGTTTTCTGTCCGCACCGGGATTTCCGGCTGGTCAGGTGATGGTATCTCAAAAGATGTTACACCTGGATCGCTTCCAAGTTTTACTATACCCGGTTATTCCACGGTACTATTTAGGGAGTATTGATGTCTGCCTTCAATTCGGAATTTGGGCGCCTT
>JAISQV010000236.1 GCA_031273985.1 Spirochaetaceae bacterium
CATCACATCGGTATGCTGGAAATCGCCCGCAGTTTTCCCGCCCTGGAACTCGTGGAACGTATTGCCGATGCGCTGGACATTGAAATTTATGAACTGTTTATAGATCCCCTTTCCCCCCATGAAGAGCTGGAACGGCTTTATCAGACCGTAGCGAATAACATTGAGCGGGTGGTCAGCGAGGCTGTGGAAAAAAGCCTTACCGGGAAAAAATGCAAGGACTAAAAAAGGGACGCGGGGCATTTACCTGACTTTTAGGGTCTGACAGTGCCCGGCAGGTCTGTCTGCCGCAGGCAGGCTTCGCGCAAGGGATAGAGCGGAAATCCTTTTTTTGCGAAGCAAAAAAAGATTGGAGCGATAGCCCGGTCCCCGGTGCAAAGCACCGGGGATGCGCCCTTCTTATTCTCTTCTAACGCCTGACTTCTAACTTTTCCCTCTCTTGACAGAAACGTGAACTTTACCTATACTAAAGTCATTGAAGTGGGACTAAAGAGGGCGGATGGAATACCATTTTGGCGAAAAGCTGCGGGCGGTCCGGGAACGGCAGAAACTTACCCTGCGGGAGGTGGCGGCCCGGGCCGGGGTGAGCGAGAGTCTCGTGTCCCAGATTGAGCGGGAGCGGGTTTCGCCGGCCATAGATACGCTGCTGGCCCTGGTTGACGCGCTGGACCTGGACCCGGAATACTTCTTTGCCGGGTACCGCCGGGAGAGGCCGGTGCGGCTGCTCCGCCGGGAGGAGCGCAGCTCCTTTACGAGGAACGGCGCCCTCTACGAGCGTTTTGCCCAGCTTGAGGGGAACCAGGGGATTGAGGCGTACCTCATCACGCTCAAGGGCGGGGAGGCTACGGGGAGCCGGGAATACGGGCACCGGGGCTGGGAGCTGGGCATTGTGCAGGAGGGCCGGGCCGAGCTGACCGTGGGGAAGCGGAGCTACACGCTGGGGGCCGGCGACTCGGTGAGTTTCAAGTCCGACAGCCCCCACACCCTGTCCAATCCGGGGAGGAAAACGCTGCGCATGGTATGGGTCATTACTCCGCCCCGCTGGGACGGGGAGAACCGCTGACGGGGAATCGCCGGCGGGAAATTGCTGAGGGAGAATAGCCGCGCCGAGGCATAACGGCAGGAGTGCATTATGGGAAAAACACTGGCGGAAAAAATTTTTGACGCCCATGTGGTGGACCGGCCTTTCGGAGATACCTGGGTGCTCAAGCTGGACCGGGTGTTCTGTCACGAGATCACTACCCCCATCGCCATAAACGATCTGGTGTCAAAGGGGATGGACCGGGTTTTTGATCCCGCTAAGATCAAGGCCGTGATAGACCACGTAAGCCCGGCCAAGGATTCCAATACCGCGGAACAGGGCAAGATTCTGAGGGACTGGGCCCGGCGTCAGGGCATAAGGGATTTCTTCGACATAGGCCGGAACGGGGTGTGCCACGCCCTGTTCCCGGAAAAGGGATTCGTGCGCCCCGGCTTTACCGTGATTATGGGGGACAGCCATACCTGCACCCACGGCGCCTTCGGGGCCTTTGCCGCCGGTGTCGGCACCACGGACCTGGAGGTGGGCATACTCAAGGGGGTCTGCGCCTTCAAGCGCCCCGCCACGATTCGTATCAACCTGGGGGGCCGCCTGAAAAAAGGCGTCTACCCCAAGGATGTGATTCTTTCGGTGATAGCGCGAATCGGTGTCGCCGGGGCCACGGGCAGGGTGGTGGAATTCCGGGGGCCCGTGGTTGAGGCCATGAGCATGGAAGGCCGCATGACCCTCTGCAATATGGCGGTGGAAGCCGGCGGAACGAGCGGGGTCTGTATGCCCGATGCCGTTACCGCGGACTACCTCTGGCCCCTCATGGCCGCCGAGGGTGCCTACGCCGCGAAGGAAGAGGCCCTCGCGGATTTTGCCCGCTGGCGCAGCGATGACGATGCGGTTTATGATGAGACCGTGGATATGGACTGCGGGGGACTGGAGCCCGTGGCGACGGTGGAGTACAAGCCGGACCGCATAAAAACCATACGGGAACTCGCCGGAACGCCGGTGGATCAGGTCTACATAGGCTCCTGCACCAACGGGCGGATCGAGGACCTGAGGGAGGCGGCGGCGATCCTCCGGGGCAGAACCGCCGCGCCCCATGTGCGGGCCATAGTTTCCCCCGCCACGGACAGCGTTTATGCCCAGGCCCTGAAGGAGGGGCTCATCGCCGTATTCCAGGAGGCGGGTTTCTGCGTTACCAACCCCACCTGCGGCGCCTGCCTTGGAATGTCCAACGGGGTTTTGGCGGAGGGGGAGGTCTGCGCCTCCACCACCAACAGGAATTTCTACGGCCGCATGGGAAAGGGCGGCATGGTTCACCTGATGAGCCCCGTGTCCGCGGCGGCGGCGGCAGTGGCGGGGTATATCACCCCCGCGGAGAGTCTTTAACGGCGGGAGTATTTTGTGAGACAGGAGGAATGCGGCGCATGAAAACATTCGGGGGAAAGGTTCTGTTTCTGGACCGGAACGACATCAATACCGATGAGATTATCCCGGCAAAGTATCTCACCGAGAATTCCAGGGAAGCCCTGAAGCCCTACGTGCTGGAAGACCTGAAACTTTCCGGTTTCGACGCCGGGCGGGACATGGCGGGCAAGGGCGCCATCGTTACCCGGGGCAATTTCGGCTGCGGCAGTTCCCGCGAACACGCGCCCTGGGCCCTCGAAGCCAACGGCATAAACATTGTCGTGGGCGAAAGCTTTGCCCGGATATTCCGGCAGAATATGTACAACTGCGGGATGATAGCCTGCGAAGCCGCGCCGGAAACACTGGACGAAATCTTCAGGGAATTTTCCGGCGCCGACACGGAGCTGGAGGTGGACACGGAACGGGGGGAGCTTACCTTCATATCCGGGGACAGAAGGCGGAGCGTTCCCTTCCGGCTTGCCGATTTTGAGCGGGCCCTGGTGGAAGCCGGCGGCTGGGTCGAATACGCGGCGCAGCATTACTGAGCCTCATGTTTAGCATCACCATAACGCCCCGCTTCGGCGATGCCGACGGGCTGGGGCACATCAACAATGTTGTCCTGGCGTCCTGGTTCGAAAGCGGCCGGAACGGCATATTCAGAATATTCAACCCCGGCATGGATCTGAACCCCGCGGCCTGGGACCTGATTCTGGCCCACTCGGATTATGATTTTGTTGGCCAGCTCTTTCTCTACCCGGAAGTAGAGATTCGCACCTGGATAGAAAAGATAGGCACCAAATCCTTCACGATCCGCCACGAAGCCCGGCAGGACGGGCGTCTCTGCGTCAGGGGCAGCGCCGTCATCGTTCACTACAACTTCACCGAAGGCCGCAGCACCCCCGTACCGGAAGACAAGCGGAGACTCCTGGAGGAGCATTTACTGTCGTTGGGGGAGGGGTAAATAATTGCCCGGCAGGCGCAAGGGAGAATTCAGCGCTGTTCCTACAGTTTGAGTACGACGCCGGCGATTCCCGCGGCGGCTATCCAAAAGAAGGGGTGCAGTTTTACTTTCCGGGTCAACAGAAACAGTACGATGAACAGGGTGCATTCGGGCAGCCTGAAATGCCGGTACCATGCGTCCGCCCCGGCGTTCCAGAGGCTTACGCGCAGAACCAGGAGAAAGGCCGCGCAGAGCAGGCCCGCCGCGGCGGGTCTGAGCCCGGCAAAAACCGCCTGCACGACGGGGCTGTCTTTGAAAGCCCTGAGCATCCCCGCGATGATCATGATGATGATGACGGACGGGAGCACGAGGCCCAGCGCGGCGGCGGCGGCCCCCGGAATCCCCGCGCAGCGGAAGCCCGTATAGATACCCAGGTTGACCCCTATCGCGCCGGGCAGGGATTGTGCCACCGCCAGCATATCCGGCACCATCTCCGCCGTCAGCCGGGGGATCGTATAGGTGAGGCGGTAGATGAAGGGCAGCGTGGCAAGGCCCCCGCCTATGGAAAAGAGGCCTATCTTGAAAAATTCCGCGAACAGTACGATGGGACTCATTCCGCGCCCCGGCCTTCCCCCGGCGGGGGCCTTTCCGGGGGGCCGGGCCTGAAAAACAGGAAGCCCGCGCCGCCCGCCGCAAGGACCACCAGCACCGGCGAAAGGGAGAGGAACAGGGTCAGCGCCAGGGCGCCCAGAAACAGGATCAGCGTAATGATCCGGGCGCCGGGTTTTGATCCTTTGGGCCCGGCAAAGACCCCCCGTAACATTTTGATCACCGTGTCCAGAATAAGCGCCCCCACGGCGACGCGGATACCCCGAAAGGCGTGTTGCACCACGGGAAGATCCGCGAAATTCGAGAGTCCCAGGGCGACGGCCAGCACCAGAATCAGCGAGGGGCAGATGAAGCCCAGGGTGGCGATGAAGCCCCCCGGCAGCCCCCCGCGCTTGTACCCGATGAAGGTGGCGGTGTTTACCGCGATGACGCCGGGCGTTACCTGCCCTATGGTGTAGTAATCCATCACTTCTTCAAGGCTGATCCAGCCCCGCCTCAGGATAAGCTCCCGCTCCAGCACGGGAAGTATCGCGTAACCCCCGCCAAAGGTGGTGAGGCTGATACGAAAAAAAACAAAAAACAGTTCCGCCAGGGCTTTCATCGTCTCAGGGGGCTTCCTTTGAGCCGGGTGTCGTGCCGGGAGCGGCTTCGGGGTACAGCACGGAAAGGTGCAGTTCCGCAAGCTGCCCGGCGCTTGCCCCGGAGGGGCTTGCGTCCATGGGATTCTTGGCGAAGGAATCCTTGGGGAAAGCGATTACTTCCTTTATGGAACTTTCTCCGGCCATGAGCATCACCAGCCGGTCCAGCCCCGGAGCTATGCCGCCGTGGGGCGGGGCGCCGAATTTGAAGGCCTCCGTGAGAAACCCGAATTTTGCCTCCGCCTCCTCCGGGGGAATCCCCACGATGGAGAATATACGCTTCTGCAGTTCCCCGTCATGGATACGGATCGAGCCCGACGCAAGCTCGTAGCCGTTGAGCACCAGATCGTAGAGGTCCCCCTTGACCGCGCCGGGGTCCTGCTCCAGAACGGCGTGGTACTGTTCCTGGGGGGAGGAAAACATATGGTGCGCCGCCTCCCAATGCCCCTCCTCCTCGTTAAATTCAAAGAGGGGGAAATCAATGATCCACGCGAATTCAAAACGCTGCTCCGCCCGCCGCCGGACCCACGCATCCCAGCCCTCATCCCCGGACGGGGTTCCGGGCGGGGTCCCGGTAAGGCCCAGGTCCCGGCCCAGCTTTGAGCGCACCGCCCCAAGGGCCACATTGGCAGTCCTGCGCCGGGAATCCGCCGCCATGAGGATAAGGTCCCCCGGCCCCGCCCCCAGGCCCCGGCATATATCCTCGGCCTGCCCCGCAAAGAACTTCGCTGCCCCGCCTTCCAGTCCGCCCGCCTGCACCCTCATCCAGGCCAGGCCCTTTACCCGGTATATCTTCGCGTGGGCCTCCAGCTCCTCTATCTGCTTCCGGGAGTAGGGCGCGGTCATGAGCGCTGCGGGAACCACCAGGGCCTTGACCGCCCCGCCGGGAATGCTGACCCCCCGCGCCAGGGCGGCGCTCCGGGCGGCCTCCCCCTGGGCCAGAGCCTCCTTGAAAGCCCCGAACTCCCCCGCCTCCGCCCAGGGTGAAAAATCCTGCAGCTCCAGGCCGAAGCGCAGGTCCGGCTTGTCGGAGCCGTAACGCTCCAGGGCTTCCTCGTAGGAAAGCCGGGTAAAGCGGGGCGGAAGTTCCAGGCCCAGGCATTTCCTGAAGATGTGCCCCATGAGCCCCTCAGTCATGACAAGAACATCCTCCCGGTTCACAAAGGACATCTCAATATCGATCTGCGTAAATTCCGGCTGCCGGTCGCCCCGGGCGTCCTCGTCCCGGTAACAGCGGGCAATCTGGAAGTAACGGTCAAAACCCGCCACCATCAGGAGCTGTTTGTAGAGCTGCGGCGACTGCGGAAGGGCGTAAAATTTTCCCGGATAGAGCCGGGAGGGAACCAGATAGTCCCTGGCGCCTTCCGGCGTTGATTTAATGAAAGTGGGCGTTTCTATCTCGTAGAAATCCTGTCCTGTCATCCACTCCCGGGCCGCGAAGGCCGCCTCGTTCCGCAGACGGATTCGGTGCTGCATTCCCGGAGAGCGCAGATCGAGGTAGCGGTATTTCAGGCGCAGCTCTTCCTTCGCCTCCTGATAATCGTCGACGGGAAAGGGCAGCACCTCCGAAGGATTCAGTATCACTATTTTTGACGCCGCCACCTCAATCTCCCCGGTGGGCATGGAAGGATTCACCATGGCCTCCGGTCTTGGCCGGACCAGCCCCTCGACGGCGACACAGAATTCACTGCGCAGCTCCGCTGTTACCGGGGCAAGGTCCGGGGACGCGGCGGTGTCCACGGTAACCTGGGTTATGCCGTAACGATCCCGCACATTGACAAAAGAAATTCCCCCGTGGTCCCGCTTCCGGTGTACCCAGCCGTTCAGGATAACGGCCCTCCCCGCATCAGCCCCGCGCAGGGCCCCGCACGTAACGGTGCGTCTCATCTGTTCCATGGCAAAACTATAGCTGGTATGGGGGGGGCCTTGCAAGATGAGAGAGCCGGTAGTAGAGAGGGTGCCGAGCCCCCTGCGCTCCAAAGGTTTTGGCTGCGCCAAAACGCTTTTTCGCTACCCCCAATACGGGGCTAAACTTGACCCACAGAATCCTTAAGAATTTAACCACTTTTCCGCTATGGAACTGGGGAAAAGTAGAGGGCACAAAGGACACGAAGGAAGCAAGATGATTACGAAAGAACAAGAAAAAACTGCTGAAAGACGGGGTATGGAGGGTTGCCCCGCTAACCTTCTTCCTTTGTGCTCTTGGTGTTCTTCGTGGTTATAAATCTTTATTCGTATTTGTGGGTCAAGTTTAGATGCGGGGGGATACCCTCCGCAACGCCCCCCAGCCGTTCTCCGGCGCGGGCGCCATTACGCAGGGGCAACAGCAAAACTGTTATGCAAAGGGAGTTGGCGAGTTTTGGAACTGGCTCAATTCGCTAAAATATTTTCCTGAGCGGTTTACGCTTCGCGCCCGCAAGTGGTTCTGTACCCGTGATGCCTTTATAAAAAAAGCCGCCTGAGCCCCCCCTGGAACTCAAGCGGCAGAAAAGGTCCTGAACTGGCCCTCTACTTATAGAAGGCGCCGCCGTATTTGGTAACCTCGTCCTGTACCCAGCCGTTCAGCTTCATGTTCAATTCCATGTCGCCGGCCTTGCCGAGGATGCCGCCGCAGAAAGCGTAACCGCCGCCGGGCGCATACTTGTCGATAACGCCGCGCACATATTCGCGCACCTCTTCCTCCGTCGCTTCCCGGTCCGCCGGGGGCACGAAGTCGAAACCGCCGCAAACGGCGAAATTCTTGCCGTACTTCTCCTTGATGCCCAGCAGATCGTTCTTGGTCTGTGCGGGATCCCAGAAGTGTACGCCGAGATCGATCATGTCGGGAACAAATTCCTCGCAGCAGCCGCAGTTGTGGAACTGAAGGGGAATGCCCCGGTCAACGGCCTTCTGGGTGAGGCGCTTGTAGATCGGCTTGAAAATATCCCGGTAAACCTCTACGGAGAAGAAAGGATAATCCTTGGAGGCAGTATCATCGAGCAGATACACAATATCCGGCTTGTAATACTCCACGACCCTTTCACAGATCGGCACATAGTAGTCCGCGATATAGTTGAGCATATCTTTGACCGCTTCCGGCTCTTCCATGAGGGCGCAGAGACCCTCGGTAAAGCCCATGAAGGCGATTACCTGCTGGAAGGGCATAAACCCGGCCATGGCCAGCACATTGGTTTGGGTCCGGTCAATCTTCTCCAGATCCTTCTTCGCCATGGCTTCCCAGTCGGCGGTGAAAAATTCATCCGGGTATTTGGGGGCCTTGACGACCTTTTCCCATTCGGTAACATCCTTCAGGAGAAAAGCGCCGGGCTTGGGCAGCCCCGCGAAACCGGTCTCTTCATTGGCGACATAGGGAACGCCCCACTGATCCACCCATTCCCGGGGCGGGGTCTGTCCCGGCTCAACCTGCGGTCCGGGGCCGGCGGGGCCCAGAATAGACGGGCTTACCATGAGCGCCACGCCGCCGGGAAACATTCCCATATTCCAGTTGGGCACCCATTCGGGCATCTTGCCATAACCGATCCGCAGATAGTTCTCCTTCTGTGTTAATGCAGCCATTCTTACCTCCAAAAAATTCAGTGCGCCCCCCTGACGGAGGCCCCTCGGCAAGGCTTACCGCCTCGCGTATTCCAGTGTATCTTGCGTTTTTCCAGCTGTCAACAGATATTTTTCACCGTGTTGAAATTTTTCACCGGGTAGGATAAACGCATAGAAACAAAAAAGAGGAAAATTTACCACGGTCAACAAGTTAAGCGGGGAGAAAGCCAAGACAGTCCGCGGATTTACACGGAGTATACGGATTACACGGATTTTCGTTCCAAAACCTTCTTAATCCGTGAAAATCTGCGAAAATCTGCGGACAAAATTTCTTAACTTGTTGACATTGGTTAAAAATCTTAATTTCTCCCTGATTTTGTCTAAATTCCATTCAGAAAAAATTCCTATGCGTTTATCCTGTTCACCGGGCTCCCCATCTGGAAGAATTGAGGGATTAGATGCTGCGGGTTAGTGAGATTGGCGCTATCTTACAGCCCGGCTTGCTTTTTTCGGTAAAAGCCGCTATGCCTTAGTCCGCCGCGCGGTTTGCGTGAGGGCTGTCCTGACTGCGGGGCGGGGAGAAGGGCATGAGGGTGGTCTATCTTTTTTACGAAGGGGAAACGCTGCGGGTTCCCTTTTTTGATTACGATCCCGGTCTTTT
>JAISQV010000254.1 GCA_031273985.1 Spirochaetaceae bacterium
AAAGGCGCAGAAGGAAAAAAGCGAAGTTTTCGAACAAAAACCTTCGTGTGCCTTCGTGCCCTTCGTGGTTTTTCTTCTTCATTTATGTCCGGTAGTCGAGCTGGATACGGGCGACTGAATAGTTACGATAATTTGATATTTTAATTAACATATTTTGGATGGTTTTTTTATCCAGGGAGGTAAATATTGGAAATTCTTCGGGTTTATTAGCCATTATTCATTTCCGATCGATTGGATGAATTTTATTATTTTTTCCCCTTCAGAACTTGTTCTTAAATCGGCCTCTTTTGATAACATTGCGTCAAAAAAAGTCTCATCATCGCCTCTTAAACGAGAATTATAAACTGTTTTTTTGCCGTTCAAAAATCTGGTATAAGATTCATCATCAAAAATTAAGTCCCTAAAAGTTCCTCTATGATCTTATGTTATACAGAATTCTCAATCCTGTCAATAGATAATTTGACCGTATCTCCTTTTATGTATCACCTTTTAGGAAGAATTTAACTACGAAAGGCACGGAAAAAGGCGAAGAGAAAGTTAACTACGTTGCGACACGAACCGCACGAACTTTTTCTGTGAAGTCCAGCTCCAGCCGGAAGAATTGAGAAGTGAGACATTACCATTCCGTGTCTTTAGTGTTTTTCAAAGAATGTTTAAGAAGTAAAACCACAAAGTCAAAAAAGTCGAAGAAGAAAGGAAAAAAGAAGAAGCATAGGGCTCATTTTCCTGTTTTCTTCCCTTTTTCGACTTCTTCTACTTCGCGGTTAAAATTTTTTTTATGATTTAACCCAATCACGGTACTAGTTCAGGCCGCCCGTTATGCTTTGCTTTCCCTTAACCACACCCCCCGTGCCCGTCCCTGCCGGAATCCCTTTGCTCCCCCGCAGGCGCTCAGCCCTCCGGCAGGGCCTTCATCTTTTGCTTTAACTCCAGGAGCAGCTGATCCGCCGCGGTATCGGACTTCTCGAGCTCCGCGAAACGCTTCTCCAGAGTCGCTCCGCTCGTGGCGTCTTCCAGCTCCTTGCTCGCCTCGGCCTCGGCCTCCAGCTGGTCCACCTTGGCGGCCATGCGGTCAAAAGCTTCGAAGGCGGAACGGTTCCCGGAAACCGTGGAGACTGTCTGCTGTATCTTCTGCTGGGCCTCCGCCCGCTTCGCCCTGGCCACGAGAAGATTCTTCTTGCGCCCCGCCTGATCGATCTTGTTCTGGAGGTCCCGCAGGGATTCCTTGAGCTGATCCACCGAGGCTTTCTGCGCCTCCCACTGCTTCCGGTATTCGGCGTGGGCGTTCTCGTGCTCTTGCTTCCGTAACAGGGCTTCCTTGGCCAGATCGTCCTGCCCGGCCTGCACGGCCAGCATAGCCTTCCGCTCCCACTCCTGGGCCTGGGCCGCCTGGTTCCCCGCTTCCCGTTCCAGCTTCTTTTCATCCGCCAGGGCCATGGCGACAGCCTTCTTCGATTCGATGAGCTGCGAATTCATATCAATCAGAAGCTGATTGAGCATTTTTTCGGGCTTTTCCGCCTTATTAATCAGATCGTTTACATTGGACGAGATAAGCGTCTTTAACCGTGAAAATATTCCCATGTTATTATCCTCGGTAGGTAGAAAGAATAGGGTAGTGCTGATTCAGGGCAAGGCTAAACGCGTCCAGCGTCGACCGGAATTCCCCAAAGTCCATCGTTTCGTAATCCAGGGTGTTGATCAGCACGATCTTCCCGTCTTCCAGGCCATAGGCGCCGTGGACCAAATCGCTCGCGTTGAGTTCCAGCAGCCTGGTGAAAAGCTCAAGCCGCCGCTCCGCCGGCGCGTCCATCATCACCACCCGGAACACCACCACCGGATCATCGTACATCACCGCTACCTCCGGAAGGTAGTTCTCCTCATCGTCTATCAGCCACAGATTTTCCCCAATCTCCCGGTAACTGTACTTCAATTCAATCAGGTATTGCTCGATTTTATTGCCGCTGTCCATACATTCCTTATAAACGGAAACGGCCCCCGCGTCAATGATCCATCAGGGCGGGGAAGAAGGGGAGGAGGGGGCCAAGCCCCCTACGCTCCAGCCTCCTCGGGCCTGCGGCCCTGCGGGGTCTTCCGCTACCCCCGTGCGGGGGAGCACGAAAGGCAGCCGCAGGCTGTCTACCGAGAAATTTGGCCTGCTCCGGCGCAGAAAAATTCCCCGTTTACCATAAGTACCCGCTGCCTTTTGGCGGCGGGGTGCGCCGCGGCCCCCGCAACGCCCCCGCCTTCTCCCGGGGTTTGCGCTTCGCGCAAACCCCCAAGCTGAAAACCGCTTTGCGGTTTTCAGCAGCAACGCCCCCCGCCTTCTCCCCTCCCTAGATCAGGGCCAGGGCGAAGCGCAGGAGCTGGCCGTAGTGTTCCGGGGTGAGGCGGTCTTTTTTGTCCGCCGGGCTGTTGAGAGTCTTCCAGGTTTCCGGGATCAGGGCGGACGCGCCGGGCCCCCCCGTTATGAGGGCGCTCGCGGCGCCCGGATGGTTGCGCAGTTCCGAGGCGAGGCGGTTTGCTTCCGCCGAGGGGAGGGCCGTGATGGTTTGCGCGCCTATGCCCGCCCGGAGGAAGCCCAGATCGTCGGAGAAGGGCACCGGCGCGAGGAGCACCCTGTCAAGATTGAGTTTGCGGGATACCGAGAGGGCCCGGTCCCTGAGCTGCTGGGTGCGCCGCCTGATACGGGCAAAACCCGCGCCTTCCCCGCCGCGCATCACGTAGTCCGTCATGGTGGAGATGATGATCCAGTCGCCCACGCCGCAGGCGTCGAATATATAGAAGCGGCCCCCGCCCCGGCCTGAGTCCCGCAGGGTCCTGCCCAGGGTGTAGGCGCCCTGATCCCGTATGGCCCCTCCGGGCCCCAGCTCTTCCTTATCGGTAAAGATGATCAGCCAGTTTTGCCGCGCCTCCCGGTAGAGGGCCAGGGCGGTTTCCAGGAGGAGGAACACCGCCGCGCTGTTGTCGTTGGCGCCGGGGCTCCCCCGCACCCGGTCGTAGTGGGCTACGAGGGTCGTGCCGCCGGGCGTCTTGCCGGGGGGCCCTTCCAGGTCCGGCGCTTCCGGCCCCGGCCCCAGGAGTATGTGGCGGTTCCCCGCGATGCACCGCTCCCCGTAGCGGAGGCCGTGCTCGTCCAGGAGGGATTCGAGGATACGGCAGCGGTCCGCACCGGGGGCGATGAACTCGTCAAAGCGGCGCCAGGGGCCGTCCCGCATTCAGAGTTTGACCGCGGTAAAGGAATGCGAGGGGGAGACGAGTTCCCCCTGGGCCTCTATCAGGGAGAGTTCCTTGCGCCCCGCCTTGCGGGTGGCTTCAAGGATCCCGTAGACCGAGCCCGCCGTCAGTTCCAGGGCGGTCTTGACATCCCGGCTTTCCAGGTAGCGCGACAGGAATACCGCCGTACAGAGGTCCCCGGAGCCCGCCATGCCCGAGGGAAAGGGCAGCGCCGGGGTGCGTATCCGGTAGACCGCCCCGGAAGCGGAAGCCAGCATATCGATGTGGTCCGGCTGCGTGAAGGGGGCCCCCCCCGTGGGGTTGTTCCCCTCGTAGTAACTTGTAACCAGCACCGCCCGGGGGCCCAGTGCGTGCAGGGCCTCTATCGCGCTGAGCGCGTCCTTGAGGGCGGCGGTGTTTATGCCGGTGAGGGCTTCGAGTTCAAACTGGTTGGGCGTAACAATGTCCGCCTGGGGGGCCACCTCGCGGCGGAACTTTTCCGGAATTCCCTCCTTCACGTAGAAACCCCGGCCCAGGTCCCCCATGACGGGGTCGCAGCAGTACAGGGCCTCCGGCGCCGCTTCCCGGACCCGGCGCAGGGCGGCAAGCACGGCGTCCCCCACGTCGGCGTCCCCCATGTAGCCTGAGAGCAGCGCTTCGCACTGATTCAGTACGCCGCGATCCGCTATGCCTTCCACCAACTCCCCGGCAAGCTCCGAGCCGAGCGCCCTGCCCCGCCAGGCCCCGTAGCCCGTGTGGTTGGAGAACTCCACAGTGTTCACCGCCCAGACTTCCCGGCCCAGCCGCTGCAGGGGAAATACCGCGGCGGTGTTCCCCGCGTAACCGTAAACCACATGGGACTGTATAGACAGTATCGCCATAGCAACCTTCCTTTGTGTACCCTTACTACAGAGCCGGCATTATACCTGCGGATATGCCGTAGTAACAGGTCTGAAATAAGAACCACTTTTCCGCTAGCTTTAAAGGAAAAGTAAACCACACCAACCTCACTAACCCGTGATGTCTAATCTCTCAATTCTTCCAGGAGAAGTCCGGCCTTCACACAAAAATTTCGTGCCTTTTCGTGGTTAAATTCTTCCTAAAAGATATATAACCATGATTTGATTTGCGGGTCAAGAATAGGCCCAGGGCCGGCGCATATAAACTAAATGGCCTCCGGAAATACCTAGAAGGCGCTCAATTTTTGAAGAAAAAACAACCACGACGGGCACCAAGGGCACGAAGGGAGGAAAAAAGCGTTCTAACAAAAACTTTTGTGTTCCTTTGTGGTTAAAATTCTTCGGTTTTTTGTGATTTCGCGGTAACTAAAAATTATATGCGCTAGTGTACCGTATCGTTGACAAATGGCTTAATGAAGTCAAACCACGGACCTCACGGACCACACAGAAAAACCGCGAAAACCCAAAGAATATGAGATATTTAGGACGATTTTGCTTCATTATCTACTCTTTTTCTTTGTCCGTGTCTGTCTGTGTCGTCCGTGGTTATTCCTACTTCTGTGTAAGATAGAACACTAGCCCTGAGAATAGGCCCGGTCCGCCGCCAGGCCGGGGGCCCCTTCAGCGCTTTACCGGAAAGAGCCTGCCCGCCAGGGCCGCCAGAAAGGACATGAACCTGCCTTCGGAATTACCGTAGCGGGCGCTGAAATCACGGGCCGCATCGGAGAGGGAGTATACCCCGTATTTTTTTTTGAGTAAATCCCAGTGCCCTGCCAGCCAGACATAGAGATCGCTCTCCGTCCTGCCGGGAAAGCGGGAACAGAGCTTCTCCCGCTGTATGATCGCTATGATGGGCCGGTACACATTGCCGTACCAGGAGCGCAGCGCCGCCGGGAGGGATATTTCCTCCTTGCGGTTCTGGTTGATGTAGTATTTGTGTTCCAGAATATGCTGGTAGATCACATCGTACTGCCCCGGCTGGCTGAAATCGAGGCCCCCGTCCCCGGTAAGCCCGGCAAAATCCGTTTTTTCGTAGAATATCTTTTTTTCATAGCGGATCACCTCTTCCCGCAGATCCTCCACGGTCATGGAAGGGGAAAGGGGTATCTCGCTGGAAAGACTCGTTACCTCCGCGTCTATCATCTCCCCGCCCTGGGAGCGGGCCACGGAGACCCGGTGATTCCCGTCCCGCACGAAGTAGACGCCGCCAATTTCGTAGAGCTGGATGGGCGGCAAAACGATGTCCCTGAGCCGGGCCTGGTCCACCTTTTCCCAGCGGCTCCGCAGATGTTCCGCATTGGGGAGAAAATACTTGTTAAAATCCCGGTAGCGGCCCTCGCTGCCCACGATAAGATTAATATCCACCGTCTGCATTCCCCGGTAGGTTTCATTCTTGGGCCTGAGCAGGGCTTTTATATCCTGAAGCGAAAGAAGATCGTTCTTTTTATGATCCAGAATATGGCGGAACTGGGAGAAAACCGCCCGCGCCCGGGCGCGGGAAAAATCCTCCGCCGCCTGAATTCTTTCCGTAACCCCTGCTGCGTCACTCATGGTGCGGCCCCGGTGTCGATAAGATAGTGGCCATAGGCGTTGAGCACTGTGGTTTCGCGGTAGCGGGTAACCCGTACCGTTTGAATATCGTAGAGATGTATGTGGCCGTGGATAAGGTAGCGCGGCTTGAATACCCGCATGAACCACAGAAAGGGGCGGAAGCCCCGGTGGCAGAGGTCCTTCAGATCGTGGATACCTTCGGGCGCCGCGTGGGTAAGCAGTATGTCCAGAAAACGGCCCCGGAATATACGGTTCAGGAGCAGCGCGGGAATGAGCTTCCCTATCATCAGGGTCATTTCAAAATTGGTGTACTGGTTCCCGCCCCGGTTGTAGCGCATGGAGCCCCCCAGCCCCGCGATGATAAGCCCCTCCTCCCGCTTCACCCTGGCCCCCACATGGATCAGCCCCGCCCCCGGAGGGGCCGGCCCGTTCCGCCCCGGCGGGCCTCCCTCATGATCGGGCCGGTCGTGGTTGCCGGAGACAAAGAGCAGCGGCTTGTTCAAACTGGAAACGATAAAGTCAAGATAATCCATCGGCAGGTCCCCGGCGCTCAGAATCAGGTCCACATCCCGGAAATGCTCCTTAATCGAGGCGGAGTAGACCACGGGATCGATCTGGTCGGACACGCAGAGTATTTTCATAAAACCGGAGCCTGGCTTCCCTTGCCTCAATTCAGAATAAGGGCGCATCCCCTTCCCCCGCGAACTGGTGAGCGGGTTCTTCGAAGCGCCGGGGACCGGGCTATCCGCTTCAATTTTTTTTGCCCCGCAGGGCAAAAAAAGATTTCCGCTTCTATCCCTTGCGCGGCTGACGGCCGCTCTGCGGCTTTCAGCCGCGCGGTTTCCACATTCCTAATCGAAGTTCCCTTGTTCAAAAGCCGATAATTACTAATAATAGGGTAAGGCAAGAGCCCTGTCCTGTCAAACGGGACGGGCCGCCAAGGAAGGGGCCGTGCGAAACATAGATGCGTTACTTGCGGGGGCGATCCTTTTGGTCTTGGCCCCGGCGCCGTTTCTCTCCGGCCAAAGCAGCTTCGAGCGGGGGGAGGAAGCCCTCATGCGGAACAACCCGGAGGCGGCCCTGCCGGCGCTGGAGGAGGCTTTGGCGGAGGATCCCGCCAATATTAAAACCTACCAGTACCTGGGTATAGTCTACCTTCAACTGGAAAGACCGGAAGACGCCATAGCGGTCTACCTCAAGGCCCTGCCCAGGGCCGGCGACGAGACCTACCGGCTGGCCTTCAACCTGGGAAACGCGTACTTCGGCACGGGAAACTATGTCCAGGCCATACGCTACTACGGCGAATCCGTCACGGCCAACCCCTCCTTCGCCTCGGCCTGGCTCAACCGGGCCAACGCCCGGCTCAGAAGCGGCGCCCTGAGGGAAGCCCTGGAGGATTACCGCTACTACCTTACCCTGGAGCCCCGCTCCGCCAAGCGGCCCCGGATCGAGGAACTCATCGCCTTTGTCGAGGCCGGGTTTGCCGAGGAGGAACGGCAGCGTATCGCCAGGGAGGAGCAGGCCCGGGCGGAGGAGGAGCAGAAGCGGCGTCTCATGGAGGAGGTCTCCGCCTCCCTCCAGGCCGACGCCGGTGAAACCCAGGGGCTCTCCGCGGGCAGCGAGGGGCTCCTGGACTACGAAGGAGAATTCGAACTTGAATGAGGAGCAGAGGCGTCCATGAAACGCAGAATCATCATTGCGGCGGCGGGCGTCATTGTCCTTCTTGCCGGGGGAATCATCTTTTTTGCCGGCCGCTCCGGCGCCGCCTCCAGGCAGCGCTACCATAACACCCTCCGCGTCGTGCGGGAGTATCTGGATCAGGGGGAGTACCAGCGGGCCTTGAGCCTCCTGGAGGGGATCCTCATCGAGAATCCCGATGACGAGGGGGCCGTGGGCCTCCGTAACGAAGCCCTGGAACGCCAGCGCAGCGACCGTGAGGCCGCCCGGGGAGCGGCGGGAACGGCCCAGGGGGAGGCCCTGGAAAGCGCCCTGGCCCGTCAGGCGGCGGCGGTGGCCGCCCAACTGGAGGCGGGACGGCGGGACGGCGGAGCCGCCCCCGGCGCCGCTGAAACGGCGGAGGCCGCCGCGAGAGCCGCCGCCGAAGCCGCCGCGGAGGAAGCCGCGGAACGCCAGGCCCGGGCCGCGGAGGAGGAACAGCGCCGCCTGGCCCAGGAGGAGGAGCTGGCCCGCAAATCCGCGGAGTTGCAGGTCCTGCTGAGGGACGCCCGGGACATGGTTTCCCGGGGCGGCGGCCTCCTCCGGGAGGGAGACGCCGCCGGCGCTGAGGCCCTCTACCGGGAGGCCCTGGAAAAGGTTCCCCCCGGGGAAAGCCGCTTCGGGGCGGAACTCCGCTCCGAGGTGGCCGACGCGTACTACGAAGCCGCCGCCGTCCGGCCGGGTACCCCGGAAGGCGCCGAGGCCCTGAGCCGCGCATCGAGTTACGCCAGCGCCGCCCTGGAGCGGGACCGGACCCTGGCCCGGCCCCACGCGACCCTGGGGCGCATAGCCCGGGACAAACGCCAGTGGGAACAGGCGGCGGCGGAATTCCGGGAAGCGGGCCGCCTTGAGGCGGGCAATTATATGTACCCCCTGGAAGCGGGCCGGGCCCTCTTCAATCTGCGCAGTTACGCCGGGGCGGTGGAAGATTTTGAGACGGCGACACGCCTCAACCCCCAGGTAGAAACCGCCTGGTACAACCTGGGCGGCGCCTACCGCATGACGGGCCGTCAGAACGACGCCCTTGCCGCGTACCGCAGGGCCATAGAGCTAAAGCCGGACTATGCCGTGGCCCACCGGGAGATTGGCCGCATCCTCGCCGCCCGGGGGGATCAGGCCGGCGCCATAGCGGCCTTTAACCGCTGCCTCCTTCACGCCCCCCAGGATATAGCGGCCCTCCGTGAGCTGGGGGCGGCCCAGAGCGCCGCCGGGGATCACGCGGCGGCGGAATCCTCCTTCAACCGGGCCCTGGAACTCTCCCCCCAGGATGCGCAGACCAACTACAACCTCGCCCTGGTGCTTCTGGAACTCAAAAAATTCGAAGGGGCCCTGGCCGCCGCCCGGCGGGCGGCGGAACTGGACCCCAAGGCCGTGTACTTCTACACCCTGGGCCTGGCCTGCGAGGGCTCCGGCAGCGACGATGACGCGATTAGCGCCTACACCAGGGCCGCCGCCCTGGACGGGAAGTACCTGCGGCCCCGCATCAATTTGGGGAAGATATACCTGGCCCGGAATATGCCCGCCGAAGCCCTGCCGGTACTTCTCGAAGCGTGGCGGACGGAGCCGGCCTCCTTCGAGGTGAACAATAACCTGGGGGCGGCCTACGCCAAACAGGAGGACTGGGCAAAGAGCGTGGAATTCTACGAAAAGGCACTGCTGTCGGAACCGGATAATTCCACGGTGCGCCTGAATCTTGCCCGGGCCTACGTGGGCGCCGCCAACCTGGGCAGGGCGCGGGATCAGTATCAGGAACTCCTTCGCATTGCCCCGGATAACGGGGACGCCCTGTTCGAGCTGGGGAAAACCTGCGCCAGCCTCGGCGACATAGCCGCCGCACGAAGCTCCCTGGAAACCCTGCTCAGGAAGAATCCTGACTATCCGGGCAAGGCCGAAGCGGAGCGCATTCTGGGAGGACTGTAACGTGAGTCAGGATAACTTTCCCTCACCCCGGACCATACAGACCGTCATCTTTGTCGCCATTCTGGTGGCCCTCTTCATAGCGGTCTGTACCCTTTTTGCCCCCTTTGTAACGGTGCTGCTCTGGTCCGTGCTGATCTACACCCTGCTCAGCCCCCTGCACCGGAAAATCACGGGGAATATGAATTTCACCAAAACTCCGGGGCTTATCCTCAAGAATATTATAGCCGGCCTCTTTTCCCTGGGCACCACGGTACTTATTCTGATACCCCTTTTTTTTGCGGCCTCCCAGTTCTATCTGCAAATAGTGGACATGGTGCGTCTTTTTCGAAATATGATTAGCGCCAACCCCATGATCTTTGATGATATTTTCAAGAACATATCGAATTTCATTACGGACCTCAGCAACGGGCTCGTGATCTGGCCTCCCGACGAGATACAGCGGGATGTGATGCAGGCCCTCAGTTCCGGCGCGCAGCAGCTTATCGGCGCCGCCAGCTCCCTGGCCCGCAATATCAGCGCCTTTGCCATAGGCATCGTCTTCATGTTTTTCTGCCTTTTTTTCTTTTTTCTCGACGGCGCCTACCTCTCCAACCTCGTAGCCCACATCATCCCGATCAGGCGGGAATACATGGCAGCCCTCATGGGCAAATTCAAGGAAAGCATACGGAACCTGTTCCTCGGCTACATCATGGTAGCTTTGGCGCAGGCGGTAATGGCCTATATCGTTTTTTCCATCTTCCGCGTCCAGGGCTCCCTCGTGCTGGCCGCCCTGTCCCTGGTTTGCTCCTTTATCCCCATGTTCGGCGCGGGCCTTGTGTGGGCGCCCATAGGCATATTCAGGATAGTTTCCGGCCAGGTGGCGGGGGGAATACTGTTTCTTGCCGTGGCGGGGATATGTATCTCCCTGCTGGACAACTTCCTGCGCCCCATCTTCCTCCAGGACAGAATACATCTTCACCCCCTGGTGATCTTTGTTTCCATCCTGGGCGGCGTGGCGGTCTACGGCTTCAACGGGCTGGTACTGGGGCCCCTGCTGGTGATTCTCTTTCTTACTGTTCTGGATATGTTTCTGGCGGAACATCAAATCAATATTGATTGAGGGCCTTCAGTTTCTGAGGGTACAGGAGGGGAGCATGAACGCTATCATTACTGTTGTGGGAACCGATCAGGTCGGCATCATAGCCAGGGTTTCAGGATTTCTGGCGGAGCGGAAGATCAACATAGCCGACATAAGCCAGACCATACTCTCCGGCAATTTTGTCATGGTCATGATGGTCGAATTCTCCCCGGAGTCGGAGAGCCTCGAAGCCGTAAAACAGCAGCTCACCGCCCTCTCGGACTCCCTGAATGTTTCGATCAGCATCATGCACGAAAAAGTATTTTCCGCCATGCACCGGATTTAAAAGGAAAGGTCATGATCTTTACTCCCTTTGAAATAAAAGAAACCGTGGATATGTTCATGCGCTACCGGCTCGACATCCGGGCCATTACCCTGGGGGTCTCCCTCCTGGATTGCGCGGCGGAAAGCGGCGGCGAAACCCGGCGGCGGATCCGCGAAAAACTGCTCCGCACGGCGGGGGGCCTTGTTTCCGCCGGGCGGGCGATAGAATCCGAATTCGGTATCCCCATCATCAACAAGCGCCTCGCCGTTACCCCCATAGCGCTGGTGGCCGCCTCCAGCGGGGATAAAGACTACGTCCCCTACGCTGCCACGCTGGACCGGGTCGCGGAGGAGTTGGGCGTGGACTTTGTGGGCGGCTTCTCCGCCCTCGTGCAGAAGGGCTTCTCTGAAGGCGACCGGCGTCTCGTGGAATCGATCCCCGATGCCCTGGCCTCCACCGAGCGGGTCTGCTCCAGCGTCAATGTCGCCGGCACCCGCAGCGGCATAAACATGGATGCTGTGCGCTCTATGGGGCGCATCATCCGCGCCGCCGCCGAAAAAACAGCGGACCGGGACGGCATAGCCTGCGCAAAACTCGTGGTCTTCTGCAACGCCCCGGAGGACAACCCCTTCATGGCCGGGGCCTTTCACGGGGTAGGGGAGGGGGAGAGCTGCCTCAATGTCGGCGTCTCCGGTCCCGGCGTCGTCAAGGCTGCCCTGGAGAGTCACCGGGACGCAAGCTTCGACGAGCTGGCGGAGATCATCAAGAAAACCGCCTTCAAGATAACCCGCATGGGGCAGCTCGTGGGCATGGAAGCGGCGCGCCGCCTCGGCGTCCCCTTCGGCATACTGGACCTGTCCCTCGCGCCCACCCCGGCGGTGGGAGACTCTGTAGCCCGCATCCTCGAAGAAATGGGCCTGGAATCCGCCGGCGCCCACGGAACCACCGCCGCCCTTGCCATGCTGACCGATATGGTAAAGAAAGGCGGCGTCATGGCTTCGACCCATGTGGGCGGCTTCTCCGGCGCCTTCATTCCCGTCTCCGAAGACGAAGGCATGGTTGCCGCCGTCCGCAGCGGCTTCCTCAGCCTCGATAAACTTGAAGCCATGACCTCCGTATGCTCCGTAGGCCTCGACATGATAGCCCTGCCCGGCGACACCCCCGCCGCCACCATCTCCGCCATCATCGCCGACGAAATGGCCATAGGCATGGTCAACAGTAAAACTACCGCCGTGCGCGTCATCCCCGTACCCGGCAAGAAAGCCGGCGACTGGGCGCAATTCGG
>JAISQV010000303.1 GCA_031273985.1 Spirochaetaceae bacterium
TGCTACAATGTTTCTATGAGCCTGTCATCCTACACGATGGAGTCCGGGAAACCCCTGCCCCTGGGCGCTACGATTACCGGCGGCGGCGTGAATTTTTCCCTGTTTAGCCGCCACGGCACCGAGGTTACCCTGGTGCTGTTTGAGGCCGGCGGCGGGTTCCGTGAATTCAGGCTGGACCCCCGGCGCAACCGTACCGGGGACCTTTGGCATTGCCTCATCCGGGGGCCCGGCGCGGGGGCCCTGTACCTGTACCGGGTGGACGGGCCCTACGAGCCGAAACAGGGGCTGCGCTTCAACCCCCACAAACTGCTCCTGGACCCCTACGCCCGGGCGCTGACCAGTCTTGAACAGTGGGACCTGAACGCCAGTCTGGGCTACGAGCCCGGAAGCCCGGACCGGGACCTTTCCTTTTCCGAAGCCGACGAGCTTGCGGAGCGCGGGGAGACCGCCATGCCCAAGGGCATCGTGATTGACAACGACTTCGACTGGCAGGACGATGTGCCCCTGAACTACCCCCTCCGGTTCAGCGTCCTCTACGAGACCCATGTGCGGGGCCTCACGGTTTCCCCCAGCTCCGGGGCGGAGCATCCCGGCACCTTCCGGGGGATCATCGAAAAGATACCCTTCCTTCAGGAACTCGGCATCACGAGCCTGGAGCTGCTTCCCATACAGGAATTCAACGAGCATGAGCTTGTGCTGACAAACCCCCGGACGGGGCGGCGGCTTTCAAATTACTGGGGCTACTCCACGGCGTCCTTTTTTGCGCCCAAGGGCGCCTACGCGTCGGACAGGAATCCCGGCGGCCAGGTGCGGGAATTCAAGGAGATGGTACGGGAACTGCACAGGGCGGGCATAGAGATAATCCTGGACATTGTGTTTAACCACAGCGCCGAGGGCAACGAGATGGGCCCCACTTTTTCCCTCAAGGGCCTGGACAATCAGATTTACTATATGCTCGATGAAAACCGCCGCTACTACAAAAACTATTCCGGCTGCGGCAACACCCTCAACTGCAATCACCCCGTGGTGCGGACCTTCATCATCGACTGCCTCCGTTACTGGGTCATGGAGATGCACGTGGACGGTTTCCGCTTCGATCTGGGCTCCATTCTGGGGCGCGACCGCCGGGGCCGCCTCATGGAGAACCCGCCCATGCTGGAGCGCATCGCCGAGGACCCCATCCTGAGCCGCACCAAGATCATCGCCGAGGCCTGGGACGCGGGCGGCGCCTACCAGGTGGGCTGGTTTCCCGGAGGCCGCTGGGCCGAGTGGAACGACCGCTACCGTGACGAGGTCCGCCGCTACTGGCGGGGCGACCCCCATGAGGTGCGGCGGCTGGCGACCCGGCTTTCCGGCAGCTCCGATCTGTACCTGCGGGACGGCAGGAAACCCTTTCACTCCATCAACTTCATCACGAGCCATGACGGGTTCACCCTGCGGGACCTGGTGTGCTACAACGGCAAGCACAACGATGAGAACGGCGAGTACAACCGGGACGGCTCCAACGATAACTACAGCTACAACTACGGCTACGAGGGGCCTTCGGAGAATCCGGGAATAGAAAAAATACGGGAACGGCAGGTAAAGAATTTTTTTGCCACCCTCATGCTCTCCCTGGGTACGCCCATGATTCTGGGGGGCGATGAGATGGGCCGCACCCAAAAGGGCAACAACAACGCGTACTGTCAGGACAGTGAAATCTCCTGGTACGATTGGTCCCTGCTGAAAAAAAACGAAGGGCTTTTCCGCTTCGTAAAAGAAATCATTTCCTTCCGCCTGCGGCACCCGGCCTTCATGCGCCCGGAATTCTACAGCGGCAAGGGCGGCAACTACAACGCCATCCCCGACATCAGCTGGTACAACGAAAACGGAGAAGCCGCCGACTGGGACCTCATGGAATCCTGTCTTGCCATGCGCGTGGACGGCAGCAAGGCGGAAACCCTGGCGGACACCGACGACAACGACTTCTTCATCATGTTCAATTCCGGGGAAAGGTCCGTGGACTTCGACATCTGCGAGCCCCTGGAGGGCAAGACCTGGGTCCTGGCCGTGGACACGAGCCTCCCCCCGCCGGAGGACATCCTGACTCCGGGAAACGAAAAGCCCCTCTTCTTCCCCAAGCTGTACCCCGTGGCGGGCCGCAGCATGGTAGTGCTCATCTCCCGGCAGACCGGGTAGCAGGGCACGCCCCGCAAGCAAATATGCAGGAGGGGGCCAAGCCCCCTGCGCTCCAGCCTCCTCGGGCCTGCGGCCCTGCGGGGGCTTCCGCTACCCCCGTGCGGGGGGCTCTGCCCCCCGCAACGCCCCCCGGCCTTACTCCGGAGTTTTCGCTTACAGTGTTTCGCCGAACCACTTAACCGTTTCGTTGATCAACACGTTGAAAGCTTCCATGTCGCCGGTAAAAATGTTGAACGTATGATCCGCTCCGGGGATGATCAGGGCCCGGGACGCGGCATTGGCCGATGCGGCCCTGATCTGTTCCGTGGTTTCAGGCGGAACCGCCGTGTCCTCGCTGCCGGCAATGGCAAGCACCGGGGCCGCCGAGCGGGAAAATTCCGCGAGGATGTCCGTCCCTGCGGCTGCATCGAAGGCTTCGAGGGAAAGGTTAAGCGGCCCGCGCCAGTCAAATTCGGCAACATAAACGCCGTTCTGCCGCGCCGCTTCGTAGCCTTCGGCACTGTACACCGCCCCGCTCAGATTGGGGGCGCCGGCCCAGGTAAGCACCGACTTGAAAACAGGATTCCTCCCCGCCGCAAGAAGCGCGATGGCGCCCCCTTTGCTCCAGCCCAGGATGCCGATTCGGGCGGGATCGATTCCGGGCAGCGCTGCGATATAGTCTGCGGCTATTCCGGCTTCCCTTACGCCCACATCAATCGTGTACTCCGCGTGATCAACGGCGCTGTCGCCGTAACCCATGAAGTCTATCCGTATGGAAGCGATTCCTTTTTTCGCAAGTTCCGGCGCGGCAATCTTGTAGCCGTTCCCCGCCTCGTCCTTGTTTGAGCCGTAGCCGTGCAGCATCACGATGGCCGGAAAAGCGCGGTCCGCGCCGCCTTGCGGCGTTGTTACTACCGCCGGAATTTGATAGGTTCCCGCGTCAAGCGACACGGAAGTTTCCTGATACCCCAAGGATTCCTCGGGTTCAGGTTTGGACGCGCAGCCCGAAAGGACCGCAAGGGCCAGCAGCGCCGCCAGGATCTTTACCATTTTCATACTATTCTCTCCCCAATGTGGTTTTCCGGCGGGTCCGGCCCCACAGGGGCAAAACCGCGCCGCTGGGATTAGGGTATCCGCAGCGGGGCTTCCCGTCAAGGCGGCGCGAAGCGCCGGGGCGGGAGCCTCCCCCGCACCCTTCTTGTGATTACTTCCGCTATGCCGGTTTTGCCGGGTCAGGGGCCTGCGCCCCACACGGAGAGGGCGGGGACATAGGTGATCAGTATTACTACGGCGAGCTGGATGAGGAGGAAGGGCAGCACGTTCCGTGTTGTTTCCACGAAGGGTTTGTTGAAGCGGTAACTCGCCAGGAAAAGGTTGAGGCCCACCGGCGGGGTGAGGAAGCCCGCTTCGAGGTTGACGAGAAAAATGATGCCCATGTGCACCGGGTGTATGCCGTAGATTCCGCAGAAAGGCATGAGGAGGGGCAGGATGATCCAGATGGCGGAAAAAATGTCGATGAGGCAGCCGGTGATGAGGAGTGCCAGGTTGAGGAGCAGGAGGAATACCCAGCGCGAGCTGACCGCCGCCCGCATCCAGAGGGCGAATTGTTCGGGAATTTGGCTGTCCACGATGTAGAAGGACAGGGCCTGGGCCAGGGCCATGATGGAGAGTATGCCTCCCATGCCGGGTATGGCTTTGGCGAAGACGGCGGGGAGTTTTTTCAGCGGCAGTTCCCGGTGTATGAGCACTTCCGCTGTCAGCACGTAGATCACCGCCGCCGCGCTGAGTTCCACCAGGGAAAGGGTTCCCGTGAAGTAACCCGCGATGAGCAGGAAGGGCAGCAGCATTTCTATCCACGCGCCCCGGACGCCCCGCGCCGCTTCCCGGAGGCTGAAGGGGGCCAGGGGTACTTTGGTTTTCAGGGATACGGCTATGCCCAGGGCTACGGTGGCCGCCACCAATATGAGGCCCGGCACGATGCCGCCCAGGAAGAGGTGCGCCGTGTTGGTGCGCGTGGCTGCGCCTACAAGCAGTATGGGGAGGCTGGGCGGGAACAGTAATCCTATGCTGCCCGATGCCGTGAGGAGTCCCACGACGAAGCGCTCCGGGTAGGCGGAGAGTACCGTGTAGAGTATGCCCCCCAGGGCCAGTATCGTTACGCCCGAAGCCCCGGTGAAGGAGGTGAAGAAGGCGCAGAGCAGCACTGTTGCCAGAATCATGCCCCCGGGAAGCCAGCCGAAGAGCCCCCTGAAGGCGGCGACCAGACGCTCCCCGGCCCGGCTTTCCGAGAGGATGAAGCCCGCCAGGGTGAAGAGGGGGATGGCGGCAAGGCTGGTCTGGGTCAGGGCCGTGTAAATCTGGTTGGCGGTGATGTCTATCTCCCCCCAGTTGCTTTGCAGGAGAATCAGCGCCGCGCCGCCTATGACGGTAAAGAGCGGCGCCCCTCCCAGGGCGGAGAGTACCAGGAGGAGGAGTACGGGAATCTTGACCAGCGCGGCGGCGGCGCAGAACCGGTCCGTCAGGGCCCAGGCGAAGTCCGGCAGGTTGAGGCCCCAGACAAATTTGAAGATCGCCGGGAGTGAGGCAAGGGTCCCGGCCAGGGCCGCGAGGAAGGGCAGAACCCGGAGCCATCCCCGCAGTCCCGCGCCCCGGGCGAAGCGGAGGGCCATCACGGCGAAACCTAGGGGCATGATCAGGGCGAAGGCCCGGTCCGGAATGAAGCCTACGTACTGCACGGGGTAGAGGCCCACCCGTATGAAGGAGACGGAGCACCAGAAGAAGATGACCGAGAGGAAGGCTGCCAGAAGGCCGTTCCAGGCATCAAGGAGGCGCCGGAGCCCCCGCCCCTGGATGAAGTTGACCAGCCCTATGGAGAGGTGATCCCCCGTGCGGGAACAGATCATCCCTGAGAGGAGCCCCGTCACGAGGAGCAGGTGGGCGATCAGGGGCGGCGCCGCGGGGAAGCGGCTGTTGAAGAGCGCCCGGAGCAGCGCGTTCGCCGCAGGCACCAGGGTGAGGCAGATCAGGGAAAACCGGCAGAGCCCGTCCTCCGCCCGGCGGAGCAGGGCGCTTACCGGACCCGCGCCGCCCGCAGAACCCGCGCCGTTCACGGGAACACCCGCAGGAGCCGCGCCAAGCTCACGAACATAAGGTCTGATTCCTCAATTCTTCCGGGAAAAGCCTGAACTTCATACAAAAAGTCCGTGAAGTCTGTGGTTAATATTCTCTTCATTCTACTCACCGTTTAGCCGCTGGCTCTGTGCTAGCAGCCTGTTGCACTTGTATATTTTTTGCATATTCATGCAAAAAATCTCCGATTTATGGGCTGCTTTCGGAGTTTGCAAGGTA
>JAISQV010000005.1 GCA_031273985.1 Spirochaetaceae bacterium
TCAAGTTTAGCTACTTTACCCCGACTTCCTTGATCCGCTCTATCTCGTCCCGGATCACCGCAGCCTGCTCGAATTCCAGATTCTTCGCGTGTTCCAGCATCTCGTGTTCCAGGGCGGAAAGAAGCTGCTTCCGCTGGGCGGGAACCAGCACATTGTAGGAGCGCTTGAGCACCTCGATGGAAGTTCCCGCCGCGTCCTGCTGCTCGGCGCTGTGGCGCACCAGGATTCCGGCGATGGCCTTCTTCACCGTGGCGGGCGTTATGCCGTGTTCCGCATTGTAGGCCGTCTGTATGCTCCGGCGGCGCTCCGTCTCGGCAATGGCGTCCCGCATGGCGTCGCTCATCCTGTCGGCGTACATGATCACCTTGCCCGCGGCGTTCCGCGCCGCCCGCCCTATGATCTGCACAAGGCTTGTCAGGGAGCGCAGAAACCCTATCTTGTCCGCATCGAGAATCGCAATGAAAGAAACCTCCGGCAAATCTATGCCTTCCCGCAGCAAATTGATCCCCACCAGCACGTCAAAATCCCCGGCCCGCAGCGCCGTCAGCAATTCCACCCGCTCTATCGTTTCAACCTCGCTGTGAATATAGCGCACCTTGAGGCCGAGCCCCGCAAGATAATCCGCCAGATCCTCGGCCATCTTCTTGGTCAGCGTCAGAATAAGGGACCTCTCCCCGGCGGCTATGCGCTTCCGCACTTCCGCGTAAATATCCTCCATCTGGCCGTCGCTGGGGCGCACCTCTATCTCCGGGTCCAGAAGGCCCGTGGGCCGGATCACCTGCTGCACCACCCGCACGGACTGCTGGGCCTCGGTCTTCCCCGGCGTGGCGGACACATAGATCACCGCGCCCAGGCGTTCCGCAAATTCATCGTAGCGCAGGGGCCGGTTGTCCAGCGCGCAGGGCAGGCGGAACCCGTAATCCACCAGACTCGTCTTGCGGGAATGATCCCCCGCGTACATGGCCCCGATCTGGGGAAGCGTCACGTGGCTCTCGTCCACAAAAGTAAGATGCCCCGGCTCCCCGCCGGCCCCCTTGGGAAAATAATCTATCAGCGTATCCGGCGGCTCTCCGGGGCCCCTTCCCGAAAGCGGGGCCGAATAATTTTCTATACCGGGACAGTAACCCATCTCGGTAAGCATCTCGATATCGTACTCCACCCTCGTCTTGAGCCGCTCCGCCTCGACATGCTTCCCGGCGCTCAAAAAAAATTCATACCGCGCCTCCAGCTCCGCCTTGATCTGGTCCAGCGCGTTCCGCACCCTGTCCTGGGGCATGACAAACTGCTTCGCCGGATAAATCACCGCCCGGTCCAGCTCCTCCAGAATTTCCCCGGAAAGCGGATTGAAGCGCCGGATCCGCTCCACCCTGTCCCAATCCAGATCCACCCGGTACGCATCCTCCAGATAGGCGGGATAAATCTCCAGCGTATCCCCCCGGCGGCGGAAACGGCCCCGCTCCAGAACAGCATCGTTACGCTCGTACTGCAGCTCCACGAAACGCCTGGTCAGCGCGTCAACATCAATCGTGTCGCCCCGCGAAAAGGCCGCGGTCATCTGCTTGTACACCTCCGGCGTCGCAAGCCCGTAGATACACGACACCGTGGCGACAATGATCACATCCTCCCGCTCCATCAGGCTCATCGTGGCGGCAAGCCGCATCCGCTCTATCTCATCGTTGATGGACGCATCCTTCTCGATATACAGATCCCGGCTCGCCACATAAGCTTCAGGCTGGTAGTAATCGTAATACGAAACAAAATACTCCACCGCGTTGTGCGGGAAAAACCCCTTAAACTCCCGGTAGAGCTGCGCCGCCAGCGTCTTGTTGTGACTAATCACCAGCGCGGGCATCTGCGCCGCCTCAATGATCTTCGCCATGGTAAAGGTCTTCCCCGACCCCGTTACCCCCTGAAGGCACTGATGCCTGTCCCCGGCCCTGATCCCGGCGGCCAGCGCCGCAATCGCCTCCCCCTGATCCCCGGCGGGCTTGAAAGGCGACACCACTTCGAACGCTCTCATGCTCCGAGTATGCCACGCGGCGCAAGGAGAAGATAGTAGCGAGTAAATAAGAGGGCGCATCCCCGCCATGCTGCGCATTGCGGGGACCGGGCTATCCGGGGAAGAACCCGCTACGAACTCGCTTGCGCGAGGGAGGGTTCGCGGGGGAGGCTGCCGCTCCGGCCCCGGCTGCGCCGTGGCTGCTTCGCACCCCTCCTATCAGCCCCTTCGGGTCTGGCAATTATAGGAAAATCCATGTGCCGCTATACAGCGGCACGGAATTGTCCCTTGCGCGGAAGAAGCCTGCCGGGGGAGATAGCGGCCTGGGGAAGGGGGGCGTTGCGGGGGGACTCCCCCGCATTGGGGGTAGCGCAAAAGCGTTTTGGCGCAGCCAAAACCTTTGGAGCGTAGGGGGCTCGGCCCCCTCCCCATTCCTGCTGAGCTTGGCATTTCCTCTTGTACATTTTTTCGTTTTTGGGTATAATTTTTTGTATGATCGGTTTGCTTACAGCCAATATGCCTTTTCCCCCTGTTTTTGCCTTTGGTTTAGCGGCTGAAAAGGCCGTACCCCCCCCCCCCCCCCCCGTGTGCGCTTTCTCCGGTAATACCCCGTCCTAAAAAAACTGCCGGACCTGGTTTAGAATCAACTGTTTCCCTTTCCCTTTCCGCGGCCCTGCGCCTTGCGGTCATTCGGAGATTCTCATGCTTCGGCTAAACAGCCCATGAGCGGGCTTTTATGCAAATAGATACACAGGAGGAACGATATGAAGAGGAATGGAATTTTTATTGCCGCGGCGGGGGCTATCCTGCTTTTATGGGCGGGCTGCGCTTCAACGATGTCAGGGGGCAGTTCCTATCAACAGGCTCCCGCCTCAGGGACGGGCAGGCCCAGAATCACCATCCGAAACAATACCGGCGCCACGATCTATTATGTGTACATCAGCCCGGCCTCGTCCGGTTCCTGGGGCGCAGACTGGCTGGGGAGCAGTGAAGTTCTTTCAAACGGCGATTCCAGAACTTTCACCCTGGCGCAGCCTCTTAGCGTAGAAAACCGTTACGATTTCAGGGTTGCCTATCTGAATCGTGATGAAAACAGTTTTGAAAAGTACAATCAAACCATCACCGGGGACACGGTGATTACCTTTACCCAGGCGGATCGTGTTAGAATACCGGATGGGCCTCAAATCACGATCAGAAACAATACCGGCGTTACGGCATATTATGTGAACATCAGCCCGGCTTCTTCTGAAAGCTGGGGCTCGGACTGGCTGGGGAGCAGTGAAGTTATTGCAAATGGAAACTCCAGGACCTTCACCCTGACCTGGCCCCTCAATGTGCAGAATCGTTATGACCTGCGAATTAGGACTAATCACGGCGACACCAGTTTCGAAAGACGCAATCAAACGATCAGTAACAATGCGGTTATTACCTTTACCGAAGCGGATCGCGCCGGGGGGCCTCCCGAAGATTATAGAGCCAACGCCAACCGCGCCATAGCGGTGACCCTTGGAAAATCCTACCGGCGGAACATTGGTACAGGGAATGTCCAGATTTATGGAGTAGTAACTTCGCCGGGCCAGTCGGTTGTTGCCTGGACGGAGGGGAGCATGGATACCCGTATAACGGTTTTCACTTCAAGAGGCCTGGAGCAATTTAGCAATAGCGCCGTGCCGGACGCCGGCGAAATCCTTGGCCGTGATGATGACAGCGGTTCCGGCAGCAATGCACGGGTCAGCGTTACCGTCCCCCGGAACGAGTCGGTGGGTATTTTTGTTGTCGTTGACATAGTGGACAATAAGGCCGGGACCTATGTCTTTTGCACGAGAGAAGGGCAATGACAAAGCCTGCCGGAGTTTTGCGCAGCAAAACTCCAACGAGGAATCACGGGGCGTTGCGGGGGGCCGCGGCGCACCCCGCCGCCTAAAGGCAGCGGGTGCTTATGGGTACATGGGGAATTTATGTGCGCCGGAGCAGGCCAAATTTCTCGGCAGACAGTGTGCGGCTGCCCCTCGTGCTCCCCCGCTGTGGGGGTAGCGGAAGACCCCGCAGGGCCGCAGGCCCGAGGAGGCTGGAGCGTAGGGGGCTCGGCCCCCTCCCCCCTCTTGCTTAATTGTGCTACGCTGGGGCCATGGCACAGAACACTATTCCGCTTCGGTCTGAGGTGAAGGCCGAGGATACATGGGACCTTTCGAGCCTCTTTCCCGATGACGCGGCCTGGGCCGGGGCGCTGGCGGACTACGAGAAGCTTGCGGAGAAGATACCGGCTTTTCGGGGAACCTTGGGCGGCTCCGCCGGGGCGCTGGCGGACTTTATGGATTTTTCGCGGGACCTGGGCCTGCTGGAAGAGCGGCTCCTCTACTACGCGGACCTCCGGCAGTCCGAGGATGAGGCGGGCAGCGATGCCCGGGCCATGACGGGCCGGTTCACCATGCTCTACGCAAAGACCAGGGCGGCCCTGTCCTGGTCGGCGCCGGAGATTCAGGCGGTGCCCGCTGAGGCGATGGCGGCCTTTCTTGAGCACCCCCGGCTTGTTGATTACCGGGTCTATCTTGCCAGGCTGCTCCGCTTCAAGCCCTACGTGCTGAGCGAGGCCGAGGAGCGGATCATTGCCCTTCACGACGAGGCGGCGGGCGTGGCGGGGGATGTCTTTTCCCTGCTGACCAACGCCGACATGGATTTCGGCGAGGTGGATACCCCGGAGGGGAAGAAGCCCGTGTCGCAGTCCGCCTTTTCGGCCTTCATGGAAAACCCGGACCGGGAACTCCGCCGCAGGGCCTACGAATCTTTTTACGGGACCTACGAGGCCCACAAGAATACGCTGGCGGCGCTCTACGCGGGGTCCGTGAAGCAGGATGTGATTCAGGCGCGGGTGCGGGGCTACGCTTCGGCGCGGGCGGCGGCGCTGTTTCCCGACAAGGTGGACGAGGCGGTGTACGACAATCTTATCGCCGTGGTAAGCGCCAATCTTGCGCCGCTGCACAGATACTACGCCCTGCGAAGGCGGGCCCTGGGCCTCGGCGAGCTGCGGCACTACGATGTCTACACTCCCCTGGTTCCCGCCGCCTCCCGTAAGACCACCTGGAACGAGGCGGTAGAAATGGTGTCCGCCGCCCTGGCCCCGCTGGGGGAGGAGTACACGGGGACCCTGCGGGCGGGCCTCCTGGGCCGCTGGGCGGACCGCTACGAAAACAAGGGCAAGCGTTCCGGCGCTTTTTCCGCGGGCTCCTACACGGGGGCGCCCTATATACTGATGAATTACAAGGATGATGTGATTCGGGATGTCTTTACCCTGGCCCACGAGGGCGGCCACTCCATGCATTCATGGTACTCCGCCCGCTCCAATCCCTTCATGCAGTACGGTTACACGATCTTTGAGGCCGAGGTGGCCAGCACTTTCAACGAGGAGCTTCTCTTCCGGTATCTGGTGAAACACGCGGAAACTCCGGAGCTGCGTACTTACATTGTCAACAAGAAGGCGGACGACCTGCTGGCGACCCTCTACCGGCAGACCATGTTTGCGGAATTTGAAAAGCAGACCCACGAGCTGGAGGAGGCCGGGACGCCGCTCACGGTAGATTTACTGAGGGCACTGTACCGGGGGCTCCTGGAAAAATACTTCGGCCCCGGCATGGCGCTGGAAGAGGCGAGCGATCTGGAGGGGCTCAGAATCCCCCACTTTTACCGGGCCTTTTATGTCTACAAGTACGCCACCGGCGTGTCGGCCTCCCTGGCCCTGGCGGAGCGGGTGCTTGGCGGGGCAGCGGCGGAGCGGGAAGACTACTTCCGCTTCCTCAGGTCCGGGGGCTCCCGCTTTCCCATGGAGTCCCTCAGAATCGCCGGGGTGGATATGTCGGAGCCCGCCCCCGTGGAAGCGGCCTGCCGGGTCTTTGGCGCCCTGGTTGAGGACTTGGAAAGGCTCATTCCCGCCGGGCAGCCCTGACGGGAGGCCGCTTCCATAGCCAGGGCAGGCTTGTCCTGCCCGGCTCTCCCGCGCAGCGGATTTCCGGGTCCGTCATCCTGTCCGGCAGTATCCTGTTATGTGCGGTTTTTTGTTTTTATATTTTAACATTCCTCTTCGAATATTTGCCCTGATAAGCTCCTCTAATGCCTTATTTATCAAAGCTTTTTTTGTTGAAATTTTAGTTAAATCCATTGCTTTTTTCACCAAAGTATCATCCAATTCGACATTTGTCCTCATTACTATCCTCCATACACATTCACCTGTTTTGTCAATATTTTTGAGCTATTTTCTGAGCCCTTTTCTGCAAAGAATTGCACATACCAGGACTTTAGGCCGCTTTTCCACAAGCCTGGCCCAAAACCCCGCTCTTTTGGCGCAGAGGCCGGGACAGGCTCCATATATTGAAAAATTCGCTGTTCTGAGGCTATGATAGGGTTATGAGTCTCATACGCCTTCTGGCCCTGGACCTGGACGACACGCTGCTGCGCTCGGACCTCCGCATTTCGCTCCGCACGCGGAGGCTCGTGAAAATGGCGGCGGAGGCCGGTGTGGTGATTGCGCTGGCCTCGGGGCGGGTGGCGGCGGCGCTGGGGCCCTACGCGGCGCAGCTTGGCCTTCACCGGAGGCGGGGCTGCCTGATCTGCGGCAACGGGATCGAGGTGCTTGAAAGCGATACCGGGCTCGTGCTGCATCAGGAGCGGCTTCCCGGGCCCACGGCGGAGCTGGTGTACCGCTATGCGGACGCGGAGGGCTTCCCCGTGCAGGTCTACGAGGGGGACAGGATCATCGTCTCGCGGCGGAATGAATACGCCGATTATGACGAGCGTATCACGGGGCTCAGGCAGGTGATCCCCGAAGATTTCAGGCCCTTCGTCGCCGGAGGCTGCGGCAAGCTTATCATACCCGGAGACCCCATGATACTTGAGCCCTTCGAGAGGCTGCTCCGCACCTTTCTGGGGGACGAGATTGGCCTTTTTACCAGCAAACCCTACTT
>JAISQV010000135.1 GCA_031273985.1 Spirochaetaceae bacterium
GCTCCGGGCGGCTTCCAAAAACCGGCAAAGAGCCTTATTCTTGAAACATGGACGACCGTAAAAAAGAGATTAGGGCCCTGGAGGGGCAGAAGCGGGAAAGCGCCGCCGCCCTGGAGGCGCTTCTGGAGCGGCTGGGGGGAGCGCTGGCGCCCCGGATGCGGCCCGAGCCGGAAGAGTACCTGAGGCTGCTTAGTGAAGAGCAGGATGCCCGGGAAAAAATAGAGGCCCTTGAGGCCACGGCGGAACGCGCCAGGGAACTGGACGATGAGATACGCCGCCTGGAGCAGGATCAAAACAGCCAGAACAGGGAAACTTCCCGGCTCTACGCAAGGATAGGGGAACTGATCCTGGAACGGGACGACTACGCGGCCTACGCGGGGCCCTTCCGGGAGCGGGCCGAGGCGCTGATCCCCAAGATTCGCTCCCTGGAAAGCCGCATCGGGGCCTCCGGCGAAAAGGAGGGCAATGTTTTTCTCCGCATAGGCAGGGGCGCCCAGGAGCTGGTGCTCCGCTCCTTTCTCAACAAGAACCGGAACAACCTTGAGGGAATCTACGCCGCCTGCGGGGAACATTTTGCGCTTCACGGCGGAGCCGCCGGGACAACGGAAATCGAAGATACCTTCGCCGGAGACGGCCCCGTGCTGAAGGCGATGGGTGAGATCGAAGGTTCCCGCAGGGCGCAGGAGGCGCTGCTTTCCGAGCTGACCCTTTTCCGGGAGGAGCGCCGGACCCTGCACGGAAGTTTGTCCGCCGGGGGAGGCCTTGCCCGGCAGATACAGGGCCTGGAGGGGGCCATTGCCCGTGTCCGGCAGGATACCAGGACCCTGTACCGCCGTTACGGCGCCGAGGCGGAGGCGGAGGGGCGTTTTGAGGATTTGCTGGACGGCGCGGACCGGGAGACCCTGGAAGAACTGCGGCGCCTCCGGGAAACGCTGAAGGACCGGGAGGAGCGCATAGACCGGCTCAATACGGCCATTGCCCTGGACGAGGAGCGGGAAGCCCTGGCGCGGATGGAGAAGTCCATAGAGGAGTACCGCCGCCGCATCGGGGAGAGCGAGCGGGCCATTGCGGACCTCAACCGCCGCATGGGGGAATCCCGGCAGAAGATAGACAATCTTTCAGCCCGCCTGGAGGCTTAGCGCTTTAATAAGAACCACTTTTCCGCCGCTTAAAGGAAAAGTAAACCACGAACCACACTTTTCCGCTATGGAACTAAGGAAAAGTAGACCTCACTAACTCGTAACGTCTAATAGTTGTCCACAGGTTGGCTGATCAGTTTTCTGTTCTCTTCCTTCGTGCTCCTTTGTGTATCTTCGTGGTTAAATTCTTCTTCTTTCGTGTCGTCGACTTTCCCTTAACCCGTAGCGGGAAAGTGGTTAATATTCTTCTTCTTTAATCTTCTTCTTAACCCGCTAAAAGTCCGGGGTCAGTTCCTTGACGGCGTGGTTTTCCGCGCTGAAGCGCTGCAGGGCGTTCATGAAGTTGGTGAGGAAGCTGATATTGAAGGAGACGATCTTCCCGCCCTCAGCGAAGGACTGCCAGCGGGTGAAGACCTCGGCGTTGGCCTCCAGATCGCTGTAGAACTGATCCCTGCCGTAGCCCTCGCCGCCCGCCCTGATGACCCCCTCAATGATCGCTTCCCGGCTGGGCTCCCTGAGGCTTCCGAAAAGCTCCCTGAGGTTGTGGCCCGTGAGGCCGCTTTTCAGGGACTTGAGGTACAGCTCGCAGCACAGGGCGGCGCTGAGAATCTCCGGGAAGACGCAGAGGGCAAGCCCCTCGGGGCCGCTCTGACCGGCCACATCCAGAAGCCGGGGCCGGTACTGGTTGAGGAGGAGCGTGGCCGCCTTGAAGCTGGCCGCGGCTATCCAGGTAACGTTAATCGGCGAATCCGGCATGGCTGCCCTCCTGGGTATCCGGTTACGGTCAAAGCGCTTCACCTACAGAATTCAGAAGCCGTCCGACACTTCATCGTAGAAGGCTTTACGCGGCTTGTCAAGGCGGCGGCTTTGTTCCATAATGCGCCATGCGACCCCGCCTCCCCTGCCTCGTGCTTTTCCTCATCCTTGCGGCAATCCCCGCTGCGGCGCAGAGCCGGGGGGATTACCTGACCCTCAAGGTTGCCGTCATGGGGCCGGGGGACCAGGTCTACTTTTGGTGGGGCCACATAGCCCTGGTGATAGAAGACGCCCTCACCGGGGAAAGCCGCTTCTACGATTACGGCGTTTTTTCTTTCGATACGGAAAATTTTTTTACGAACTTCGCCATGGGCCGGCTCATATACTACTGCGCCGTAACCCCCCGGGCGGAACTTGCCTACAACGTATACCGCATGAACAACCGCGACATCAAGGTCTACACCCTGGATCTTCCCCCGGAAAAGCGCCTTGAGGTGCTGCGCTTCGCGGAAAACAATGTGCGCCCGGAAAACAGGTACTACTTCTACCACCACTTTAAGGATAACTGTTCCACCCGGATTCGGGACATCATCGATCTTGCCACGGACGGGCAGTTTAAGGAGCGCTACGGAGAAGCGCCGGGGCGTTATACCCTGCGGCAGCACGTCCGGCGCCACACCTGGTTCAACCCCTTCTTCGACTGGCTCCTGAATTTTCTCATGGGGCAGGACATTGACACGCCCCTCACGGTGTGGCAGGAACTGTTTCTCCCCGCGGAAATGGGGAGGCGCCTGGAGGATTTTACCTACACCGACCGCGAAGGCCGGGAACGGAAGCTCGTCTCCGGCGCAGAGATACTGCACCGCTCCGTGGGCCGCCCCGGAGTGCTGGACGTTCCCCGGCGGCAGTGGCCCCGGGAACTGGTCCTGGGCCTGGCCTTGGCGGCCCTCCTTGCGGGCCTCTACCTCCTGGGCCGCAGGCGGCCCGGAGTTTCGCGGGTCATACTGGGCGTGACGCAGGCCCTTCTTGGCCTGTTCTCAGGCTGCGCGGGAACGCTGCTCTTTTTTATGACCTTTTTTACCAACCATGACTACACCTACCACAACATCAACGTGCTCTACATCAACCCCCTGCTCCTTGCCGCCGTACCCCTGGGGCTGAAGCTGGCGGCGCGGAAGGGCACGGGTCCCTTTCCCTTCCCCGGATCGGGCAAGGGCGATCCCGCCCGGCTCCTCAGCATACTCTGGACCTCTGTGTTTCTGGGGGGAGTGCTGGTCCAGGCCCTGAGAATCCTGCCCTGGTTCTACCAGCAGAATCTGGTAACCGCCGCCGCGGCCCTTCCCGTGGCCCTGGCGCTGAGCCGGGCCCCCTACCTCTTCCGGGAAAGGGCCGCTATAACTCCTCCCGCAAAACCCCGTCGCTGAGCACTATCACCACCCGCCCCTCCCGGAGGAGCTTCCGGTTATTTTCGCTGGAAAGGATCAGGAGGGCATCCTCCCGGTCTATGAGGGGGTCCGTGGGGCGTATCCCGAAGAGGCCCCGGGCCATGATTCGGAGGGGCTTCTGCCCCACGATGGCCTCCAGCTCCGGGGAAAGTCCCGAGGGTGTGTCGAGAAAGATCCCGGCCTCAGCGGAGTAGCGCACCAGGGGCCGCAGTGAATCCGCGCTGTCCAGGGTGTTGCGCTCGTAGATCAGGTTCATCTCACTGTCCCATATCCGGGGAAAGAGGCAGGGCGCCGCATAGGCGCTAATGTTCCTGCCGTGAACGGGGAGCCTTTCACTGGCTATGATGACGATCCCCGTCCAGGAGGCCGCCGGAACGGGCAGGAGGACGCGGGGCATATCCATGGGCCGCCGGTGCCTCTTGAACTGGGCGCCCAGGGCCGCCATATCTATGGTAAAGGCGGCGGAGAGACGGGAAAGGTCCGGCGAAAGGACCGGGGCGCCGCGCCGCGCCGAGGCGGCGGCCTCCTCAAGGCCGAGAAAAGAAAATTCCCCCCGCTCCACCAGGTCCCCCAGAACGGAGGACGAATCGTAGGGAAGGGCCAGAATGTAGGGCCTCATCAGGGCCGTGTATTCCCGGCGTATCACATCCTCCGCCTGAATACGGCCCGTGGGGAGGATTATCCCGGCCCCCGCCAGATCCAGGGACACCGTGGCGGAAAGTTCCATCTTCTCCCACGCTATAAAGCCCTGCGCCTCGATACGCCGGTCCGGGCCGGCGCTCTCCTGAGCGTGGAGGAACAGGACGGGAATCACGAGGAACAGAAAACATACAAAACGGTTTTTATCCATAACAACCTGCGGACCTCCCGGTAATGTTTTATCCAAAACCACTCAAATTATTTATAATTTGAGTGGTTTTTACCTTAGCCTACACCCCTTCCAGTCAGGAATTCTAAGGTTTTACCGGAATCTACGCCTCAATAAAGTAGCAGGGGTGGCGGCGGGAAGAAATATGGGGGGCACCTCCGGGGGGCCCCATATTTTCCCGGCCGGCAGGACCCCCAGTAATTTTTTAAGGCGTCCTACCATGTAATGTTAACCTTAGAATTCCTGCCCCTTACTCAATTATCGGTATGCGGAGGGTCCTTCCTTCACGAAGTATATCGTTGAGCCCCATGCCGTTGGCCTCGGCCAGATCCTCCGGCGGCACCCGGTAGAGCCGGCCTATGCCC
>JAISQV010000157.1 GCA_031273985.1 Spirochaetaceae bacterium
CGTATCCCCATTGTCGCCATGACGGCCAATGTGTTCCGTGAGGACATTGAAAAGTGCCTTGCGGCGGGCATGAACGATCATGTGGGCAAGCCCCTGGACCTTGAAGAGGTGCTGGAGAAGCTGCGCCTCTACCTGGACACCCCCGCTAACCTCACGAACCCGTAACGTCAATATTTGTCCATTCACAGTGGCGAAGAGCAGGAATTCTAAGTTTAACATGACAGGACGCCTTAAAAAATTACCGGGGGTCCTGTCAGCCGGGAAAAATATGGGGCCCCCCGGAGGGGCCCCCCATATTTCTTCCCGCTGCCACCCCTTGTTACTTTACCGAGGCGTAGATACCGGCAAAAACTTAGAATTCCTGACTGGAAGAGGTGGCAGGCTAAGGTAAAAACCACTCAAATTATGAATAATTTGAGTGGTTTTTGGATAGAAATGCCTAAGTTTTCAAACTTAGAATTCCTGACACAGCATTAGTGGATGAAGTAATTATAAATAATAAAGATGGAAACAGTTATAAATTACTTCCCATAAAAGAAAAAGACAAACCTGGAAAATCTCCGCTTGAAGGTATTCCTCAAATAAAACTTGATATAACGACTCAAGAAATTGTGGAGTTATTAAGAGAAAGTAGGGCAGGAATATAAAAACATTTGTAAAAGTCCAAAAACTGCACAGAACAGGTTTGTTAACGCTTCGGGTCTTACGGCCTTCGGGGTTTCGGCTGGTCAGGTCATTCCGTTGCGCTCCATTCCCACGCCAGCCTCAGGCTAAAACTGAAGTTTTGGGAAAGCCTCCATTATGGGGCCCGGCAGGTCTGCCCGCCAGAGGCGGGCTTCGCGCAAGGGATAGAAGCGGAAATCTTTTTTGCCCCGTTACGGGGCAAAAAAATTGGAGCGGATAGCCCGGTCCCCGGCCCGTTCCGGGCCGGGGATGCGCCCCTATGTTACTGCCCCCTATGGACTTCCCCCGGCGCTAGAGGTTTATCTCCCAGGGGTTGTCGAGGCCCCGCTCGAAGTTAAGGCAGCTCCTGATGGTGTTTTCCGCCATGTCGCTGACCGTCTGATCCGTGTAGAAGGCGGTGTGGGGCGTAACGATCACATTGGGGAAGCTGCGCAGCACGGCGAGGGACCTGTTGGCAAGGGGCCTGCCCCTGAGGTCCTTGTAGTAGAGGCCGAGTTCGTCTTCGTGTACATCCAGGGCGGCGGCGCCCACCTTGCCGGACTCCACCCCGGCGATGAGCGCTTCGCTGTCGATGAGGCCGCCCCTGGCGGTGTTCACTATTACTACGCCGTCTTTCATGCGGGAAATAGTATCACTGTTGATGAGGTGAAAGGTTTCGGGCGAGGGGTGCAGGTGGAGGCTGATAATGTCCGACAGGGCCAGCAGTTCCTCCCAGTCAACGTAACGGGCGTAACGGGAGGCCGCCTCGTTCCGGCTCCGGGAAAAGGCCGCGATGGTGCAGCCGAAACCGGCAAGGTGTTCGATCACCCGGCAGCCTATGCGGCCCGTTCCCACGATGCCCACGGTGAGGTTTTTCAGGTTCCTTCCCTGGACGCCCGCCCGGAGCGAAAAGTCCCCCGCATCGGCGAGACGGCTGATGTTCTTGATGCGGCGTATCGCCATGAGGATCAGCATGATCGTATAGTTGGAAACCGCATCGGGGTCGTAACTTACATTGCCGATACGCAGGCCCAGCCGCCGCGCCGCCGCCAGATCAAAATGATCCAGCCCTATGCTCCGGGTAGAGATGAAACGCACGCCCCGGGCGTACAGGGCTTCCAGGGTGGGGGCCGTCATCGGCGTCGTAATAACGGAAACGGCGCTGATCCCTTCGGCAAAACGGGCGGTCTCTACGGAAGGGTCCTCCCGGCGCTCAAGGAGCTCCACGCCGTAGAGCGGCGCAAAACGGGTAAAGTAGAGCGCCTCATCGTCCCGCTCCGTGTAAATGACTATCTTCATGGGGCTGGTACCTCACGAGACCCGGAGCCGGGCTTCACCGGGATTCGAGGCGCGCTATTTCGCCGTTCTCCACCCAGGAGGCGGCCATATCCTTGTGCGCCTCGTGGAGGGGGTGGACGAGGTATGCCTCAATGTCTTCGGCCTTTTCAAATTCGCAGTAATAAAAAAGATCGTGGGGGCTGTCGCCGTAAAGGTTGGGCCCCACCTCGCAGGTCAGAAGGCCGGGGACATTCGCCGCCATTCTTGCGGCGGAGGCCCGCAGTTTTTCCATGATGCTGTCCAGCCCTTCCGCGTGGGCTGCGGCGGTAAGCCTGTAAAGTACGATGTGCCGTATCATTTCATTCCTCCTTTGGTAAAGATTCTACGCTCCGGGGATAATATGTTCCAGGGCCGGTTCTTCCCGAATCGTTTCCCGGTACCGCTCCAAAAGTTCCTCGGCGCTCAAGGCGCTGCGCTCCCCGCCGCTCAGGTCCATGACAATGCGCCCCCGGTGCATCATCACGGTCCGCGTACCCAGCTCCAGGGCGGCGGGGATGCTGTGGGTTATCATCAGGGTCGTGATGGGCCCGCCCTGACGCCCTCCGGGAAGGATTTCCTTTCCCCCGGCAATCTCCGAGGTCAGGGCCTGCACCTTCTTTGCCGCCACCGGATCGAGGGCGGCGGTGTGTTCGTCCAGGAGGAGGAGCTTCGGGGGGATCATCACGGCGAGGAGCAGGGTCAGGGCCTGGCGCTGCCCCCCGGAAAGGGCCCCCACCCGTACCTTGAGCCGGGTCTCCAGCCCCATGTCCAGCCGGGCCAGGGCTTCGGCGAAGAGCCCCCGTTCCTTCCTCTTCAGCGCCAGGGCCAGGGGAGGGCGGCCGGTTCCCCGGGAATAGACCAGGGCAAGATTCTCTTCGATGGTAAGATCCGGCGCGGTCCCCATCCGGGGATCCTGAAAGAGGCGGCCCATGCTCCGGGCCCGGCGGTGTTCCCGGAGCCAGGTAATGTCTTCCCCGTCGAGGCTTATGCGGCCCCGGTCCAGGAGTACGCTTCCGGCGATGGCGTTAAAGAGGGTGGATTTTCCCGCGCCGTTGGAGCCGATGATCGTTACAAAATCCCCGCGCTCAAGGTGAAGGTTGAGGCCGCCCAGCACCGGCATGGCGTCGGGGGTGCCGGCGCCGAAGGTCTTCCAGGCTTCAGTTATTCTGAGCATGGACGGGGTTTCCCTTCCTGATAAGGTACTGTTTGTGCAGCTCCCGGAGGCGCGGAAAGCCCAGGGCCGCCGCCACGATGAACGCTGAAAGGAATCTGAACATATACGCGGGGAACACATTCAGGTGCAGCGCCAGGGCGACAAGGAAACGGTAAAGCACCGCCCCGGCGGCGGCGGAGAGAAGCCCCCGGCCTATGCCGCCCCGGTGGAGGATCAACTCCCCCAGAATCACCGAGGCGAGCCCTATGATCACGATCCCCGTTCCCGCGTTTATATCCGCATAGCCCTGGTACTGGGCAAGCACCGCGCCGGAAAGGGCTATGAAACTGTTGGAAATGGCCAGGGCGGCTATCCGTATCACATCGGTATTGATCGAAGAGGAGCGGACCATTTTTTCGTTATCCCCGGCGGCCCGCATCATCAGCCCCAGGCTGGTCCTGAAAAACCACACCAGCAGCGCAAGGCCCGCTCCGGCAAAGAGCAGGGTTACGGCAAGCCGCACCCCCGCCCGCCCGGCCCGGGGGAACAGCTTTTGCGGCAGGGTAAAGATCGTCTCCTTTCCCAGAAGGGTTACATTGGGGCTCCCGCCCAGGATAAAGAGATTAACGCTGTACAGGGCGGTCATGGTAAGAATGCCCGCCAAAATGGGATGAATGCCCCCCTTGGTTTGGAGCAGCCCCGTAACCGTCCCGGCAAGGGCGCCGGCCAACATACCCAGAAGTATGGCCGGAAGGGGGAAGCCCCCCGCCGCGGCCATGGTCGAAACTACCAGCCCCAGGGTAAAGCTCCCGTCGGCGGTAAGGTCCGGCGTATTCATCACCCTGAAGGAGATAAACACCCCCAGGGCGAGAAGCGCGTAGACAAAACCGAGCTGCAGTACGCCGGAAATATTCATGCGCTAAGCGTCAGCGGCCTATCAACACCGCACCCTCGAGGGACGCGGGAAGGGCCAGCCCCAGAATATCGGCGGTCTCGGCGTTGATCACCGTGTAGAACTGATCCATCACGGCGGCGGGTATCTCCTCAAGGGCCGCCCCCTTAAAGTAGCGGTCCACCATTTCCCCGGTAACGGCGCCCACCAGCCGGTCTTCCGTGCTCACCGTGGCAAGGGCCCCGGAGACCACCATCACCGGGGAGCTCCCGTACACCGGTATCTTGGCCTCCCGGGCTATCCGGGCGACCTGGGGCATGGCGGACTGCACCATAGAATCGATGGGCACATAGATAGCGTTGGCCCGCCCGGCGAGACTCTCCGCCGCCTGCTGCACCTCCGACGAGTTGGTTACCGTAGCCTCCACATAGGCTATGCCCCTGCCGTCCAGGTAAGCCTTGGCCTTGCGCACCGTAAGCACCGCGTTGACCTCCCCGGTATTGTAGAGGAAGCCGTAAACCCGAATCCCCGGAGTGAGGGTATCGGCCAGGCGGAATATTTCATCCACCGGCACCAGATTGGACGTTCCGGTAGCGTTCCTGTCGGGGCTGTCCAGGGCGCCCATGATCCCCGCCGAAACCGGGTCCGTTACGGAAATGAAAAACAGGGGCGTTTCGCTCTCCTGGTTTACAAAAGCCTGGGCCGCCGGAGTGGCTATGGTAGAAACCGCGTCGTAACCGGCGGCGGCCATCTCCTGGGCTATGGTGTTCAGGGCGCCTATATCACCCTGGGCGTTCCGGTAATCGACCCGTATCTTGTCGCCGCTCCAGCCCAGCTCCTCCAGCCGGTCAAGAAAGCCCTCCCGCATATCCGTGAAGGCGCCGTTATCGGCGAGCTGTATGATCCCAATGGTACGCACCCGCTCCGCGCCCTCCCTGCGGGTACACCCCGCCGCAAAAGCCGCCAGGGAAAGAACCGCCGGAAGGGCGAGCCCGAACGCCCGGAGGGCGTTTTTCTGTCTAAGTCTCATGTTTCATTCCTCCATACCGCCGGAACCCCTCCGGGACCCGGTAAGGGAATCTAGCTCATAGCCCCCGGATAATCAAGAGGGGTGTTTCTATACATAGAAATAGGCCGGATAGGGAATTTTAGCATAAGGGCGCATCCCCGGCCCAAGAACCCGCTCACGCGGGGAGGGGCCGGGGACCGGGCTATCCGCTCCAATTTTTTTGCCCCGTAACGGGGCAAAAAAGATTTCCGCTTCTATCCCTTGCGCGAAGCCCGCCTCTGGCGGGCAGGCCCGGCGGCACGGAATTGTCCCTTGCGCAAAGACGCTGCGTAGCCCGAGCCGCTTACCGGCTTTCTGGTTGCTGCGATAGCGGCTGCTCAGCGTAAACAGACCTGTAGTGCGAAGTCTATTTTTTATCTATTTATTTTCTAATGGAATAAATACTCTAATTTTATTTCCGGGAATATAGTATGGATTTTATTTATTAAATGTAATGTAGCGTTCGATTTCTTTTCCAGGCGCTGATAACTGTATAAATTCTTCATACCAAGCAGTTCGGCAACTTGTTTTTGTGTCATCTTCGCATTCAGCCTATGGTTTCTTAATAAAATTGCCAATGCCCTTTGCGGCTCTACCATTACTCTAATTATATTTTTCTTATCCTTCAGGGATTCATCAGGTAAGGGAAAGGGCCTTTCGGATTCATCCGGTTCATAGAGATATACGTCTAAAGCTTCTTTGCAATTATGGTTAACTTCCTCTAAAGTATCTCCTTCTGTTAAACAACCTTCCAATTCGCAGCATTCAGCCCAATAACCGTTTTTCTCCTTATGTAATTTAAAATGGTAATGCATGTTAATTATCCCCTTTCTTTAAGATTTTTAATAACGCTTGTTCCAGCCCCCTTTTAATTCTTTGTGCATGGGTATGGTTTCATGTAAATTGTCTTTTCTAACCTGAACATGAAAACCCTTTTGATGAACAATGCTCCACCCAGCCTTCTTAAACAATTTTAGCATCTCCTCTCCGCTTAACGGCATATTTAATAATACCAAATCTTTTTGGTGTTGTCAAGTGGATTTCACATACCCTGGATTCAGGATTCCTGCCGCTTGACTTGTTGACAGTGCGAAGCCTCCCCCGTACAAGGGGCTTCCTGGGTTCGTCATCAAACATCGGTTTAGCCCCAGGCCAGGCCCTCCGGCGGCTTTACCACGGCACATTTTCCTAAAATTCTTCCGCAGTTTCTTAAAAAATACTCAAAAATTATATTGTACATAGTTTCATTATTGTAAGCATAGTTTTTTAAGCAGGACAAAGGCTTTATTATTACTTTGTAGGTAGTAAAGATGGCACACCTTCGGGAAACTTTTGCTTATAATTTGAAGGAAAAACGCCGGAAGGGCGGTTTCACACAGGCCCAACTGGCTGAAAAGGTTGATGTGTCCACTCATCACATCGGTATGCTGGAAATCGCCCGCAGTTTTCCCGCCCTGGAACTCGTGGAACGTATTGCCGATGCGCTGGACATTGAAATTTATGAACTGTTTATAGATCCCCTTTCCCCCCA
>JAISQV010000215.1 GCA_031273985.1 Spirochaetaceae bacterium
CTCTCCATGACCTTCGTGCTCCTCATGTCGGAGATAGTGATAGGCGTTTTCAGGAAGCTCATCCCCGAATCGGTGCGGATACCCATCTTCATCATCATCATCGCGGCCTTTACCACGGTCATAGACTATGTGCTGAAAGCCTACTTCCCGGACCTCTCCAAGGCCATGGGGGTCTTCATCCCCCTCATCGTGGTGAACTGTATCATCATGGGCCGGGTGGAGGGCTTTGCCTCAAAGCAGCCCGTGGGCGCCGCCGTGTTCGACGCCCTGGGCATGGGGCTGGGTTACACCTGGGTGCTTACGGGGATCAGCGTGGTGCGGGAACTTTTGGGCAGCGGGGCCGTTCTGGGTTTCCAGATTCTGCCGGATTCCTACCAGCCCATTCTGTTCTTCGTCCTGCCTCCGGGGGGCTTCTTTGTCTTTGCCCTGTTCATGGCGCTGAACATGGCGATCAAGTCGAAACAGCAGAAAGCTGAAAATGCCGCGCCCGCCGCTGAAACAGGCGGCCATCACCATCACGGAGCTGCCTGATGAATCTGTTTAGTATTTTTATCAAGGCTTTCTTGATCAACAATGTGGTGCTTATGCGCTTCCTGGCGCTCTGCCCCTTTATAGGAATGAGTACCGATGAGGATAAATCCATCGGCATGGGCCTGGCGGTAACCTTTGTTACCGTGCTGGCAACCTGCGTAACCTGGCCCATCTATACCTTCCTCCTGGTTCCCCTGAAGCTGGAATTTCTGCAGCTTCTGGTCTTCATCCTGGTCATCGCGGCCCTGGTGCAGCTCGTGGAATTTTATCTGAAAAAGGCCGCCCCGGCCCTGTACAGTTCCATGGGCATCTACCTGGCCCTGATCACCACCAACTGCGCCATTCTCGCGGTAACGCTGGATGTTCAGACCACGGGTTACAACTTTATCGAATCCGTCATCTTCGCCATCGGGGTAGCGCTGGGCTTCCTCCTGGCGCTGCTCCTCCTTGCGGGGGTCCGCCGGCGGATCAGAACCAGCCCCATACCGGCCTTTTTGAAGGGCACGCCCATACTATTCATATCGGCGGCCCTTCTTTCCGTTGCCTTTATGGGTTTTTCGGGCCTGGTGAAGTGAGGGAGAATTTATGACAGTTGTGTTGACTACCGCGGTATTTGCCGCGCTATTGGCTTTACTTCTGGGCATTGCCCTGGGCTTTTTCCGCGAATTCTTTGCCGTTGCGGTGGACCCCCTGGTCGCCAATATCCGGGAGGCCCTTCCGGGGGCTAACTGCGGCTCCTGCGGCTACCCCGGCTGTGACGGCTACGCCCAGGCTGTTGCCGGCGGCGGCGCCGGAACGGGGAACTGTACCGTGGGGGGCAGCGCCGTGGCGGCGAAGATAGCCGCCCTTATGGGTACCGACGCGGTAACGGTAACGCCGGTGGTTTCGGTGCTGGCCTGCCAGGGCTCCAAAGAACACGCCCTGCCCAAGGGCGAGTACACGGGCCTCAAATCCTGCCGGGGGGCCAAAATCTCCGCCGGGGGCACCAAGCTCTGCGCCTGGGGCTGCCTGGGCTACGGGGACTGCGCCGCGGTCTGCAAGTTTGACGCCCTCCGCATAGGCCCCGACGGCCTGCCCGTTATTGACAGGGACAAGTGCACCGGCTGCAAGGCCTGCATAGCCGAGTGCCCCCAGGGAATCCTTAAGGAAGTGCCCAAGGACCGGACCGGCGCCCTGCCCCGCTGTTCCAACCGGAACCCCGTGCGGGCCCAGGTGCGGAAGACCTGCACCGCAGGCTGTATCAAGTGCGAACTCTGCGTGAAGAACTGCCCGCAAAAATGCGTCACCATGGAAAACGGAATCCCCGTGGTGGATTATTCCCAATGTACCTCCTGCGGTACCTGCGCTGAAAAGTGCCCGACCAAGGTATTCAAGCTGCTCAAGACCGCATGAACATAACGGACAGCATTTTTGCGACCCTCGCCGATATAGCGGGGCTTTCCCTCTTCGTAAGTGTCCGGGAAAGCCCCGTCTTGAGCAGCCTGCGGGATTTACTGGAAGATGTGGCGGGGGACAAAGAGGATACCCCGGTGTTTGAGGAGGCCGCCGGATCCCTGGATATTATTCAGGATTGGGCGGCCTTTACCGGCTCCTTCATCCTGTGTCAGCGGGATTATTCGTTTTACCTGACCATTGCTTCCCTCTGCCTTACCGATGACAACCCCTACACCCAGGCGGCGGAAAGCCAGGAGACCATTCCCCCAGTTCTGGCCGCCATGGCCAAGGCGGATCTGGCCCGTCTGGGGCGTATAGCCTCCTTCGACATACGCAGCCTGGGCTTCCACATTGCGGACCTGCTGCGCAAGTCGGGCCTCGATCAGATAGCCCTGAGCGTTGAGGAGGAAAGCCGGGTCTTCTGGGCGGCCTCCCACCCCGTTTCGGGCCTCCCCGGGAACGGCGACAAGCGGCCCCTGTCCCATGACGGCGAACTCCTCCTGCGGATCTTCCCCGAGGGAAACAACTGGGTTCAGTCCATGCCGGCGGTGAGCGCCTACCTCCGCACCTTCGGGGCGGGGATCCTGGGCCAGTTCGAGTCCTTCTACTGGGCGCCCCCGCCGGTTCAGCCGCCGGCCAGCGGCGGCTCCTCACTCCCCTGGTTCTCCGCCCCGCTGTCCGGAGCCCTGACCGGCCCGCCGCCGGGCTTCCTTTCCCTTTGCCTCAGGCCGGTCTTGAACCCGGACCCCGTGAAGCTGGAAGACCTCTGCGGCTACGAGCATCAAAGGTCCGTGGTGATCGCCAACACCCTTCAGTTTCTGGAGGGCCGTTTTGCCAACAATCTGCTCCTCTACGGGGACCGGGGGACGGGCAAATCCGCCACGGTCAAGGCGGTGTGCCGGGAATTCGCCCACCGGGGGCTCAAGCTCCTGGAAATAGGCAAGGGGGACCTGACCGACCTTCCGGGGATCATGGAACTCCTCTCGACCCGCGCCCAGTTTTTTGTGATCTTCATCGATGATCTTTCCTTCGAAACCACGGACGATTCCTTCCGCAGCCTCAAGGGCCTCCTCGAAGGGGGCATAGAAACCCGGCCCGCCAATGTGGTGATCTACGCCACCAGCAACCGCCGGCACCTCGTGAAGGAACGCCGGGCCGATCGTCCCGGTACGGCGGACGCCGCGGAGGCGGCCCTTACCGGCGATGTGCGGGCCTTCGACACCATGCAGGAACAGTTTTCCCTCTCCGACCGTTTCGGCCTTACCGTGATCTTCACCGCGCCGGGACAGGAGGAATACTTGCGCATAGCCGAGTA
>JAISQV010000233.1 GCA_031273985.1 Spirochaetaceae bacterium
CGGGTAAGGGTAATGGCCTCATCCGTCCGGGGGCTTATGGTATAATAGTCGTTGGAGCCCAGGGTGAGGGTCTGGGGGGTGATGGTGATGGTTTCGCCGCTGACCGTAAAGATAAACTGTTGTATCGTCGCGGCCGCCGCATTCGAGGTGTCTCCCCCGGCCCATACCAGGGTGGCGTTGCGGGGCAGGTTTCCCAGGCCCTGGCCGTACCAGACCAGATAACTCCACTCCTCCGTGAGCGGCCCGCCTGAGCCGACCCCGCCGGTTCCGTCCTCCCGGAAGAGGTAAAAGCCGCCGTCGCTCCCCTGCCAGGACCCGATAAAGGGATTGGCGGCCTCGGTGTGATTGTCCTCACCGGCGCCGCTGCCAAAGGCGCAGCCCGCAACAAGCAGAAGGCAGACCGGGGCAAAAAGTAAACTCTTACGCTTCATAAAAACCTCCTTAAGCGCCGGGCGCCTATTTCCACACCGCGGCGTCTACCCGCCTGAAAACCCATTCCAGCGCGCCGTGGTGAAATTCTTTTGCCGTAAAATTACCGTCCGCCCCCAGGGTGATGGTGGAAGATGTGTAGCCCAGGGAATTGTCAAACCGCCATTCCCCCAGCAGTACCAGCACCTTGTTCCGGACCAGATACCCGTTATCAAACTGGTGGAGGCCGTGATGGTAGGTCCGTACCGTGCCGTCGGTCCTGAACTTGTAGGACCAGGTGGGAACACTGCCGTCATGTTCGGAGCCGTTCCAGTCGGCGTGCCATTCCCCTATAAGGGGATTATTCAGGGACAGCGCCCCGGCGCCGCCGGAAACCCGCGTAAGGGTAAAGGCCGCCGCCGTATCGGGCGTTACCCGGTAATAATCATTGCCCTGCAGCTCAAGGTTCTGCGGGGTAAGGGTGACGGTACCGTTACTGTTTTGCGTGAAAATGTACTGCTTCACCGTTGCCGCCGCCGCGTCCGAAGAATCTCCCCCCGCCGTTACCAGCGTGTTAAGCCCCTGGGAGGGCTTTACCCCCGCGCCCCGGCCCTGCCAGTAAAGGTAACTGAACGTGTCCTCAGGCTCTGCCGTTTCGTCTTCCGCCCTGCCGCCGGTACCGTCCCCCTTAAACACCCAATACCCGCCGTCTTCCGCCCGCCATGTACCTGTCAGGGGGTTCACCTGCGGCGTATAAGAATCGCTTATTATCTCCGGCTCCGTGTAACAGGACCCCAGCATAAACAGAAAAACAAGCAAAAACGCCGCGCGATCTTTTTTCATGCCCTGCCTCCTCATCTTCCAAGCACGCCCCAGGGGGTTTCCGCGCCTTTTTCGTACATCAGCACATTTTCCCCCCGAATCTCAAACACATACTCGGTAACACCGGGGAATCCCTTCCCGCTCACATCAATAAAGGCAATCCCGTCCTCCCGCACCAGATAACACGCTTCGCTCCCGCGCCCCGAGGCGTTCCGCGTGTAAACAGTACCGTTGGCGCGAAAGTCAAAAGATCGTACGCCCGAGGCTTGAACGTTCCACCTGCCTGTAAAGGGGTTTGTTATTTCTCCGGGCGGAACATACAGACGGTATTCTTCTTCAAGCCGGCTATGCTCCTCCGGCAGCTCCGGAAGCCGCGTATAGAGCCACTCCGTCCCGCCTTCGGTAACCACCAGAATGGCGCCCTCCCCGCCGGCGGCGAAGCGGTACTTCCTGATGCTGGGGGTTCCCCCCATCATCGCCCCGTAGGTCAAAAGAGTGCCGTCATGAATAAAGTAGGTGTATTCATCCAGAAAGCGCAGCCCGCAGCAGTGGGTGCTCACGGTAGTAAAAGTACCGTTCTCCTTGAAACTGAACGTGCTGTCCCCGGCCTGCCATATCCCGGTAAAGGGATTATCCGCCGGGGGAATGACCGCCGCGCCCTCCCGTGTTGGGGAAAGCTCCCCGCTCCCGCCGCAGAAAGCCCGTCCCGCCGCCAGCGCCAGCAGCAAAACCAAACACGCCCTGGTTTTTCGCACGGCCTAGCCCCTCTTCCCCGGCTGAAACCGGTACCTGACCCCCAGGGAGGGCGTTATCACCATCCTGCTGTTCCCCGATTCCGCGTCAACAAGAGCGTTCCCGGTTCCGGTCCTGCCTATGCCTTCGAATAGCACCGTGCCGGTGAAAGTCCAGTTTTTGTAGGTGTAGGCCAGATAGGGTTCGACATCCCATTCCCTGAAAAGAGCATCCGCGCTCACCGTGAGGGAGAGGTAAAAGGATTGCGCCGTCCAGGTAAGGGTCAATTCGGTCTCCCCGTATTCGGGGTCCGGGCGTATCCATACCCGGGGAGTCACCTGAACGCCCAGCCCGAAGGATGTGTTGTAGCCCAGGGTCAGATAGGCGTCCACACCCAGATTCGCGCCGCCAAAATCTTCAATGACGGCCCGGTTGATGAAATCCGAATAATCTACCGGGAGCCCGATAGCCGCCGTAACATCGCCGTAGCTAAGGTCTTGGGTAAAGGTAAGGCTGGGTTCCAGATTGGCGAACATACAATAGAAGCCGCCGTCCACGGGAACATTTTCATCCCCGGTAAAGTTGAACTGATTATCGTTATCGAGGGTTACGGTGAGAGTGGCGCTGCCGCCGAGGAGAAAGTTATAGCCTAAAGTTTCCTGAAGGCCGCCCCGCTGGAGAGGTAACGGGGGGGGGGGGGGGTCAGTGAAAATCAGCGTATAAAAGGCCCCCAGATAGAGGTCGAAATCGCCGAAATTACCGAAGTAAGCGAGGGCGGGTTTCAGGGTAAGGGCGGGGCTGCGGCTCATATTTGCCAGATCGTCCAGCCCCGCGGCAAGCCCCAGATTGATATTATGGGCGGCGTCCGCAACAAGACCGGCCCTGTCCCGGTTGTTCCCGGCCCGCCTCCGTGCCCGCTGTTCCGCCCGCAGCGCCCGGACGCAGCTTTCATGGAGGGGGCAGCCGGGTATAAAGGGCAGGCCGGAAAGAGGAATTCCCCCCATGAGTAAAACAAACAAAATCATCATAAAACGTCTATTCATCTTCCTCCATCCCATACTAATAGGTGTGTTTTGTCATGTCTTGTTTGATATTATTGAATATCAATCTGTTTGTCAAGAGAAAAGAAGGGAGGAGGGGGCCGGGCCCCCTACGCTCCAGCCTCCTCGGGCCTGCGGCCCTCCGGGGTCTTTCGCTACCCCCGTGCGGGGGGAGTCCCCCCCCCAACGCCCCGTGATTCCTCGCTGGAGTTTGCGGAACCGCCATATGCGGTGAAGCAAACTCCCAAGCTGAAGCCGCTTGCGGCTTCAGCAGCAACGCCCCCGGCCTCCTGGAAGGCCCCCGTATCTACTCTCTTCTATAAATACCCTTCGTACGCCTTGTAAGATTGACCCCTCCGGGAAAACGGGGTAGAGTAGTGGCATGGGGGCGCCATGATAAATTTAACGCGGGATTTAAAGTCAATTTCCTATATAAAGGCCCATCTTGCCGAGCTTGTGGACCATATTCAGGATTCGAAGTCTCCCGTCGTCATTATGCAAAAGGGAAAAGCAAAAGCTGTTCTCATGGATATGGATAGTTATGAAAAAACGCTTCGCGCGATTGATGTATTGAAAGTACGTCTAAGCGGAGAATCCGCGGCAAACGGTAACATACCGCTGAGGGAAAAGGCGGCGGAAGGAAATAAAGCCTCCGAATGAACTACCCCGACCTGAAAGCTAAACTTGACCCATAGAATTCTTAAGAATTTAACCACTTTTCCGCTACGGAACTGGGGAAAAGTAGAGGGCACAAAGGACACGAAGGAGGCAAGATGATTACGAAAGAATAAGAAAAAAACGCTGAAAGACGGGACCTAACTCTTCCTTTGTGCTCTTCGTGTGCTTCGTGGTTATACTAAATCCGCCATCCGCTTGCCCTCTGTTGTAAATCCCAGAGCTTCGCGTAAAGGCCCCCCATCGCCAGCAGTTCATCGTGTTTTCCCCGCCGGAAAGGCGGAAAATACTTCGGCCCAGTAAATTTTCAATGTGCATACTCCGGGCAGTTTCCCCAACGCGCTTGAGGATTTCTTCTTCCGGTAAACCGGGGTTTTCACAGCCAAAGGCGCTTGCCAGGATTGACAGTAAAGCACCGGAATTTCCACATCCGTCTTGAGATACCCAAAAGAAAACATACCGTCAAACGAAAGGCCCGGCTCTGCGGAACCGTCAATAGCAGTCGTATTCGGCATCCCCTGCGGCGCAACGTAAATATTGTTGATGTTGTTTGCGAAAACGCCAATCCCCGTGGCCTGAGTTATACCAAACCGGTAACCAATTTCCTGTTCAAAATGGGTAATCCGCATATCCATTTGATCATCGTAAAGAACCTTGTCATAGACATCGCCATA
>JAISQV010000241.1 GCA_031273985.1 Spirochaetaceae bacterium
AAGATGCGCTTGTTCTTAGGGTCCACGGCCCTTTCAAGGCGGGCGTCTATCTTTGTCTCGCCGGAGACCAGCACGACAAAGGTGTCGTCCTGGAGCTGCTCCAGGCAGGAGGCGAGGAGTTCCGCATCGTCTTTCTTGAGGCCTTCGGCGCTCTTGATCAGAAAAAGCCGGCGGGCGGAAAAGAGGGAGCCGTTCCGTATCCTGTCGCAGATCAGCGCCGCCGGGGCTTCCCCGGCGTACCAGGAGCTCTCCTCCGGCGCTTCCCCGCCGCCGAGCCGGGAGCGCAGTTCCGCCAGGGCCTCCTCCTTTTCGCCTATCTCGGGGCCCAGGAAGATGTAGGCGCGGCCTTGCATGGACCTTAGTAGGAGCGGACCACGTGGGCCAGCCGGCCCAGTATCTGCACGTCCTGGGTAAACCTGGGTTTATGATCCTTGTTATCGCTCTCCGGTTGAAGGCGGTAGCGGTTCTTTTCCCGGAAAAACCGCTTCACCGTCATGCCCTCCTCTATGCCGGCTACCACAATCTCACCGTCATCCGCGGTGCTGCGCTGCTCGATGACCGCCAGGTCCCCGTCCATGATCCCCGCCAGATTCATGGAGTCCCCCTGCACCCGGAGGGCGAAGTACACGGCCCCCTCCTTAAAGAGGGTCCGGGGCAGCGAAACCGTGCCCTCCCAATTTTCCTCCGCCAGGATGGGGGTGCCCGCGGCAACGGTCCCCACGATGGGCACCTCCACGGTCTCCTTCCGCAGCGTGTCCGCGTGGAGCAGCTCCATGGTGCGGGGGCGTTTATCCGCCCGGATGTAGCCCTTGCGCTTCAGCGCGTTTACATGGTCGTGGGCGCCCTTTACGGAAATCTCAAAATGATCCCCAATCTCCCTGATGGCCGGAGGGTAATTGTGGGCCTTTATGTAGGCACTGATAAAATTCAATACTTCCAGTTGCCGGGGCGTCAAATCTTTCATTTATCGGTCCTTATATTGTACTTGCGGAGTTTCGCGTGGAGGTTGCTCGGATATATCCCTATTGCCTCGGCGGTACGGGCTATGACACCCCCGTTTTTGGCAAACTGAAATTCCAGGTATTGTTTCTCGAACGACTCCTTTGCGTCACCGTAACCAAGGTTAAGTATATCTCCCAAGTCCTGGGTTTGTGCAAGCCCCCCGGAGCCCTTCGGCTCGGGAGCGGGGTTTTTTTCCACCAGATTCTTCAGCGCCCACGCGCCTATGCTGTTCCCCGTATACATCACCACGATACGCTCCGCCAGATTCCGCAGTTCCCGCACATTGCCGGGCCAGTCGTAGCTTTCCAGGTAGGCCACGGCGTCGTCCTCCAGCTCCACATTCCCCGCGTCCAGTTCCCGGAGAAAGTGGAGGAGCAGTATGGGGATATCCTCCCGCCGCTCCCTCAGGGGCGGAATATAGATGGGAATCACATTGAGCCTGAAAAAAAGATCCTGCCTGAAGGTCCCCTTCTCCACCTCCGCCGCCAGATTCTAGTTGGTCGCCGCCAGGATCCGCACATCCGTCTCTATGGTCTTTTCCCCGCCCACCCGCTCCATCCGCTGCTCCTGTATCACCCGGAGCACCTTGGCCTGGGCGGAGAGGGACATATCCCCTATCTCGTCGAGAAAGAGGGTCCCCCCCGAGGCTACCTCGAAGCGGCCCCGCCGGCTGGAAACAGCGTCGGTAAAGGCCCCCTTCTCGTGGCCGAAAAGCTCGCTTTCTATGAGCGAATCCGGAATGGCCGCGCAGTTCACCTCTACGAAGGTCTTGCCGGAGCGGTCCGACAGCCGGTGTATGGCCCTCGCCACTATCTCCTTGCCCGTACCGTTCTCCCCGGTAATGAGAATCCGGGCCTCGCTGGCCGCGGCCTGCCGTATCAGCTCCCGGATCTTCTGCATGGCCCCGCTAACCCCTATGATCTCCTCCCCCTGAAAGCGGGCGTTTTTCTTGAGGTCCGTGTTCTCCGCCCGGAGCTTCTGCATGGTAATGGCGTTGCGGCTCACGGTAAGCACCTTGTCCAGGGAGAGGGGCTTCTCCAGAAAATCAAAGGCCCCGAGCTTCACCGCCCGCACCGCCATATCTATGTTGGCGTGACCGGAGATCATCACCACCTCGGCCTCGGGCCAGTCCCGGCGCACCTGCTCCAGGGCTTCCAGGCCCCCCAGTTTGGGCAGCAGCACGTCGAGAAAGATCAGCGCTATCTCTTCCCGCTCCAGAATCTGAATCCCCGCCAGGGCGTCGGCGGCGGTAAAGGCCCTGTAGCCCTCGTCCTCCACGATGGAGGCCAGGGTGGTGCGTATGCCCGGCTCGTCGTCAATGATCAGTATCTTCGTCATGCCGGTTCCTCCCCGGAACTCTCCCCCGTTCCGGCGCCGGAAGAAGCGGTGCCGGAACCGGCCTGCGCGGGGGAGGCCTCCCCGCCGCCGTCCAGGGGAAAGTCTATGAAGAAGGTGGTCCCCGCCCCCTCCGCCGAATTGAGCCAGACCGAGCCGCCGTGATCGTTCACGATGCGCTCCACAATGGCAAGGCCCAGGCCTGTGCCCGTATCCTTGGTGGTAAAGTAGGGGGCAAAGACCTTCTCCCGCTCCTCGGCGTTCATACCCTTCCCCGTGTCCCGTATGGAAAGCCGGCAGTAGCGGCTCTCCCGCTTCTTCACCAGATCGCTGCGAAATTCTATCATCCCCCCGGAGTCCATGGCGTCTATGCTGTTAAGAATCAGATTCGTCAGCACCTGGTTCAGGTGACGGCTCTCCATGCGCACCTCCACGGAGGGGTCCACATGGTCCAGGTCGAAGCCCACCTGGGGATAGGGCGTGATGAAGGGGGCCACGATCTCCTCCAGGGCTTCCTTGAGCGGGGTCCAGGTCCGGGAGGGCTCCAGCGGCCGGGAGAGGGTGCGGAATTCCGTAAGCATCCGGGAAAGGCCCTGCACCTCCTGAATGATCGCCATCATCGAAGATTCCAAAATCTCCCCCACGCGCTCCGGCTCGTTCTGCCAGCGCCGCAGCACCCGCTCGGCGGAGAGCTTGATCGGCGTAAGCGGGTTCTTTATCTCGTGGGCCAGCTGCTGGGCCATACTCTGCCATATAGAAATCTTCTCCGCCTTCACCAGGGCGTTTTGCGATTTCTGGAATTCCCGGACCATCGCGTTGAAAGACTGGACCATGGCGCCGAATTCATCCCCCTGGCGCACCATGATCTGGGTGGAAAAATCCCCCTCCGCCACCCGCCGGGTCGCCTCGGTAAGGTCCACCAGGGGCTGCGCCACCCGCCGGGTAAAGGATATGGCGATGATCGCCGTCATGAGCAGGGTGGGAAAGAAGAACATCCCGTAGTACAGAATCAAGAGGGGCTTGAGTTCCAGGCCCAGATTGTTGATCCTGAACAGCCGGGTCTTTTCCTCCGCCAGGGCCGCTATGGTCCCGTCAAAGCCCTCCCCCAGGTGAAAACTCAGCAGGCGAAGCCGGCCGGGCCGGTCCCCGGAGAGCGGCGCGAGAATGTAGCGTATGACGTCCCGGTCACGGGGCATCTCCCGGGGGACAAAACCGCTTTGCAGTGCCGGCGGGTCCCTGAGGCGCTGCGCCTCCAGCCCGGCGAAGGACTCCTCCAGCCAGCCCCCCCCGGCGGGGCGCCAAAAATCCTGCGCCGCCAGCAGCTCCGGCGTTCCCGTCACCGCCGCCAGATCGGCCCCGGAGCTTTCCCCGCCCCGGCTCATGAGCGCGTCCAGCCCCAGGGAGCGGGAGCGGAGCAGCGCCTCGAAGTGCTCAAGCTGCAGGCCGTAGTGATCCATGGCGAGCTTCTCCGCCCCGTCCAGCGCCGTTTCCAGATGTATGGACTGCCAGTAGCGGACCATCACATAGACCGCCTGGGTGGTGATCACCGTTACCGGCACCGCGGCGAAGATCACAATCACGATAAAGTAGGCCACCAG
>JAISQV010000259.1 GCA_031273985.1 Spirochaetaceae bacterium
ATAAATACCTCCCTGGTCAGGGAAGATCCGAAGCGGCAGGACCTTAAAACCGTGAAACTCGATGCGACAACCAACGCTTAAAAGATAGTCAATGCCCGTTATGCCAATATGGTCGCCCTGGGTGCCATGGCAAAGCTCACCGGATCCCGCCCGCGGGGGGGTGGGGGGGGGGGGGGGGGGGGGGGGGGGGCCCCCCCCCCCCCACGGGGGTAGCGCAAAAGCGTTTTGGCGGAGCCAAAACCTTTGGAGCGCAGGGGGCTCGGCCCCCTCCTGACTTCTCCCTACTTGTCTTTTGCGCCCTATGGGGTTATGGTAAAGTCATGAGGGTTCTGCGGTTCTGGCTGCTCTTTTTGGGGGCGGGCGGGTTTTTGTACGCCCAGGAGATTGTTACCGCCGAACGGTATCTGGATTCGGTGTCCGAGCTTTACGGGACTATCAAGGACTACGAGGCGCGGGTTGCGATCCGGTCGGGTAACACGAATATGTACGGCACGGTGAGTCATTTGGCGCCGTCTTTTCTGCGGATCGATTTTACCACTCCCGCCCAGCAGGTGATAGTTTTTAACGGGGAGACCCTGGTTGTCTATCTGCCGGAGTACCGGGCGGTGCTTAATCAGCAGGTTTCCTCTTCGGGGAGGCGGCCCCAGGCTTCTTTGGCTACGGCTCAGGGGCTTTCGCTGTTGAGGCGGAACTATGTCCCCTCTTTTGTTACCGGCCCGGCGCCCTCGCCCCTGGAACAGGGTTCCGCCGAGATGGTGGTGAAGCTCCGGCTTTCCCGGCGGGTTGTGTCCGAGGGTTTCCGGGAGATTATTCTGAATGTGGACCCGGTAACCCGGCTTATCCGGCGCATCGAGGCTACGACTCTGGCCGGCGGTTTGCTGCGTTTCGATTTTTCCCAGATTCAGATCAACCAGGGTATTCCCGAGGGCCGTTTTATCTATGATTCTCCGGCATCGGCGAATCTGTACAATGATTTTCTGTTCCGCGATTCCGACTGAGCCGGAGCGCCGTCAAGGAGGCTGGGATGGACGCTCTGGGTGATAAGCTGCGAAGCGCCCGTGAGGAAAAAGGTTACACTTTTGAGCAGGTGAGCCGGGAAACGAATATTGCCGCCCGTTATCTGGAAGCTCTGGAAACGGAGGATTTTGATAAGTTTCCGGGCGAAGCCTACCTTTTGGGCTTTTTACGAAACTACGGCGAATATTTGGGCCTTGACGCGGAGGATCTTCTTTCCAATTACCGGGCCATACGCATTCAGGAACAGCCGGTCCCGGTGGAGCAGCTCCTCCGCCCCCCCTCGCCTGTGCCGAAGATTATCCGCAATGTGGGGATCATCGTGCTGGCCGCGGCGGCGCTGGGCGGGGCTATTTACTTTTTCCAGAACCGCCGGGCCGGGCCGGGCGCCGCTTCCGCGCCGGGCCCCAGGGAGCCGCAGTCCGTAGACATGGACGGGCCTTCGCTGGAACGGCGTTTCTACCGGGGGGACACGGTTACGATTCCCCTGAATTCGAATTTCTACAAGATTGAGGTTTCCGATGTGGGGAACACGGTGAGTTTGGCCGCGCCTTCGGGCACCCAAAGCCTGGAGCTGGGGCAGGAGGCGGAGATAGACCTGGATATGGACGGGTTTGCGGATCTGCGCGTGTCCACGGTGGATTTTTCACGGAACAACCCCGCGGCGGGGGCCCTTCTGCGGCTGGATTTGGATTTTGCCCCGGCGGTGTCCGCCGCGCCCGCCCCGGCGGTCCTTCCCGGCGCGGCTGCGGGGAGCGCCCCCGCATCGGGGCCGGGCGCGGCGGCAAGCCCGGCGGCGGCAGCCCAGGTGATTTTCACCTCCCCCAATGCCTACCCCTTTACCTTACAGGTTAATTTTCAGGGTTTCTGTATGTTCCGCTGGGAGGTGCTGGCGGAGCGGGACCGGCGGGGCCGGAATGAACGGTACTTTTCCCGTTCCGACGAGCTTAGTATTCAGGCCCAGAACGGGGTGCGGATTTGGCTTTCCAACGCCCAGGCGCTGAGGGTTCAGGTGATAGGGGGAGGCCGCACGGTGCCCCTGGAAATAGGCGAGGCCGGAGAGGTGGTGGTGGCCGATGTGCGCTGGGTCCGGGACGAGGACGGCCGCTTCCGGCTGCTTCTCTCCAGGCTGGAGTAGGCCTCAAGACGGCAAGACGGTGATTCCTCCCCATCCCTCGTACTGGCTTGATCCTCTGGGCTGCGCGAAGAACCAGGTGGACGCCGAAACCATGATGGCCGTCCTTGGCGCGGCGGGCTGGACCGCTGCCGAGGGGCCCGGTGAGGCGGATCTGATCATCGTCAATTCCTGCGGCTTCATCGAAAGCGCCAAACGGGAATCCATAGCCGCCGTGATCGGCTACCGGAGGGATTATCCCCGCAGCAAGATACTTCTCGCGGGCTGCCTGGCCCGGCGCTACGCCGGGGACCTTGCCGGGTCCCTCACCGAGGCGGACGGCTTTCTTGCCTCCGGGGATCCGGGGGGCGCCGCGGAAGCGGCGGCGGCGGTGCTGGAAGGCCGGCGCGTTGTTACCGCCACGGCGGGGCCGGCCTTTGCGGGAATGCCCCCCGGCGACAGGCCCCTGCTTTCCCTGCCCGGCTCGGCCTACGTGAAGATCGCCGAAGGCTGCGACAACCATTGCAGTTTCTGCGCCATCCCGCTGATCCGGGGGCCCCTGCGCTCAAGGCCCCTTGCCGCCGTGTATGCCGAATGTAAGCGGCTCCTGGAGCGCGGGGTGCGGGAACTCTGCCTTGTGGGGCAGGACCTCGGCTCCTATGGCCGGGACCTGGGGTACGCCGGAGGCTTCGGCCTTACGGCGCTGCTGGAAGAACTTGCCGCGCTGGAAGGCTCTTTCTGGCTGCGGCTGCTCTACCTGCACCCGGACAGTTTCCCCCCCTCCCTGCTGGACCTCTGTCAAAAGGACCGCCGCCTGCTCCCCTACTTCGACATACCCTTTCAGCACGCCTCGGCGCCGCTGCTCCGCGCCATGAACCGCCGGGGCAGCGCCGAAGCCTACCTGGACCTTATAGGGAGCGTCCGCTCGGCCCTGCCGGATTCCGCCATCCGCTCCACTTTTCTTACGGGCTTCCCCGGCGAAACGGAAGAGGATTTTCACCGGCTGCTGGACTTTCAGGAGAGGGCGGAACTGGACTGGGCGGGGGTCTTTACCTATTCCCGCGAGGAGGGCACCGCCGCCTGGTCCATGAAGGGGCGCATAACCAAAAAGCTTGCCCTGGCCCGCAAAAGGGAGCTTGAGGAGCGGCAGCTTCCCATCACGGAGCGGCGCATGGAACGTTTTGTGGGGCGGGAGACGGAGGTCCTGGTGGAGGAAAAGGTTGAGGGCGAGGAGGGCCTCTACCTGGGCCGCCTTCCCTGCCAGGCCCCGGAGGTGGACGGTTCCGCAGTGATCACCGCCGACGGCGCTGTTGCGCCGGGCGCCCTGCTGCCGGGCCGAATCTTCGCCCGCGCCGGCATAGACCTGGAAGTGCGGGTCTAGCACTTTGTTAGGACTAAAAGACAGGAAAAAGAATCAAACCACGGAAAACACGGACAAAGAAAGACCAAGAGTTGCACGAAGGCTTACGAAGGGTACACCAAGGCGCACGAAGGAGCAGCGCGTAGCGCTGCGGGGTTCGTGTGTGGAGGGGGCCAGCGCATATAAACAAAAGAGTCTGCGAAGGACGCGAATTAACGCTAATTATGGAATGACCGCGGTTCTTAATGCTCAAAAATGAGCGTAAGGAGCGGGTTATGGAAGGTAAAAAATCCGCAGATTACGCTGCTTTAACGGATTTTAGAGCGTGATTCCTTCTTAATTCGTATAATTCGCGGACAAAAATTCTTATATGCGCTGGCCCTGCCCGAGCCTGTTTTTCCTCTGGAAAAATTGTCCGGGTGCGTGGTATAGTGATCTTACAGGAGGGTGTCATGGCGGATCAGGACTATGTTGCGTGGGACGATAAATATTCAACGGGGATCCAACTGCTCGACGATCAGCACAAGGAGCTCCTCCGGCTTACCAACGAGCTCTTTGCCAACTGCCAGAGCGGGGAAGAATCCGCCAACGAAGCCTTTCGTAAAATCGCCCATTCCACGGTGGACTACGTAAAGTACCATTTCACGGCGGAGGAAAAGATCTTCGAAAAGATCAAATATCCCTTTGCAGCGGAGCATAAAAAGCAGCATGAAAGTTTCGTCAAACGGGTTCTGGAGGATGTCAAGAAGTTTGAGGAGGGCAGACACCTGATTCCCCATAACTTTGCCCGGTTCCTCAAGGAGTGGATCCTTACCCACATAGCGGTCCACGACCGCCAATACGCCGACTATATTAACACCCTCAAGCGAAAGGGCCAGTTCAACCTCAGCGCCTAGTACCTTGATTGGGCTAAATGATAGGAAAAGGAATAAAACCACTGACCTCACGGACCACACAGAAAAACAGGGAAAAGTTTGAAAAACATTGGCAACAAGCTGATTTTACTTCAAATTTACCCTCTTTCTTTGTCCGTGAAGTCTGTGTCGTCTACTTTCCCTTTAGTCCATAGCGGAAAAGTGGTTAATATTCTCTTTTACTGACCCTGTATCGGCACGGAGTCCGGGCGCTACCCCACGCGCCGCACGGCCCTGAAAAGCTCTTCCCGGCTGAGTTCCTTCCAGACGGGCCGCCCGTGGGGGCAGCGGGGGACGGGCAGGGCCAGGGCCGCCTCCGCCAGGGCCAGGGCGGCGGTATCGTCCAGATAATCCCCGTCCTTCACCGCCCGGTGGCAGGAAAGAGTCGCCGCCCAGCGTTCCGCCATGTTCTCTCCGGCTTCCCGGAGGCGGAGAATTTCCTCCACCGTCTTGCGGTCCTCCATGCGCCAGTTCACCGGCAGGGCGGTTATCCGCCAGGAGCCGCCCTCGCACTCAAGCTCTATGCCCAGCCGGGAAAGCTCCTCCCGGCGGCCCCGCAGGAAGTTGTCCTCCTCCCCGCCGCCCGTCTCGAAGGGGATGGCCACGAGGAGCTCCTGCCGGGGGATGGGCGCGGCAAGGAACCTGTCGTAGAGCAGCCTCTCGTGGGCGGCGTGCTGATCGATGAGGTAGAGAACCGCCCCCCGCTCCGCCAGGATGAAGAGATTGAAGGCCCGCCCCACGAGCCGGAGGCCTCCTTCCGTATCGTAGGCTGCCGCCCGCTCCGCCAGCGCCGCGCCTTCGGCGGGGAAGCCCTCCCCGGAGGCGGCGTTTCCGCCGGGGCGGGGGGCAAAGGCCGGCGGCCTGTCCAGAAGGGCCTCCATGGCAAGGGACCCCGAGGCTCCGGACCCGTTCCCGGCGCGCCCCCCGCCGCCCCCGGCAAAGAGCCCGCCCGCCGGAGACTCCCCGGCGCCGCGCCCGGCGTCTTCCGGGGTTCCGGCACTTCCGGGGAAGGCGTCCCGGCTGTAACGTATCAGAGCGGAACTTATCGCATGGTGAAGGGCCCCGGCGTCCCGGAAGCGGGCTTCCCGCTTCGCCGGGTGCACGTTGAAGTCCGCCAGGGCGGGGTCTATGTCAAGGTAAACCGCCCCCACCGGATGGGTCCCGTTGGGGAACCAGTGGGCCAGGCCGTACTCGAAGGCCTGCAGCAGGGCGTAATCCTGAATGCGCCGGCCATTGGCAAAGAGGTACTGCTGCCGCCGGTCCTGGCGGTACAACTCCGGCCCCCCGGCCACGATGGCCAGGGAAAAACCCGGCCCCGCCGCGCCCAGTTCATGGAGGAAGGCCCCTTCGGGGCCCTCCAGCATCTGCGCGAAACGCTCCCGGTAGGAGGCGGCGGCGGGGAAAAAGAGCCGCAGTTTCCCGTCCTGGGTAAACCGGAATTCCCGCTCCGGAAAGGCCAGGGCCTTCTCGATAAAGACCTGCCGGCAGAGCGCCCCCTCCCCGGCCTCCCGCTTGAGGAAGCGCTTCCGGGCGGGGATGCTGTCGAAAAGCCCTATGGCCCGGACGCTGCTCCCCCGGACCCGGCGGGTCTGCGTCAGGCGCGCCCCCGCGCCGGGGCCCGCCTCCAGAAGCCAGGCATCCCGCCCGTCGGCGCTGCTCAGAATCTCAAGCCGCGCCGCCGATGCCGCCGCCGCCAGGGCCTCGCCCCGGAAGCCCAGAGTCCGGGCGGTGGACAGATCGGCGAGGGAGCGGATCTTGCTGGTGGCGTGGGCCTCCCAGCACAGGGACAGGTCCTCCCGCCCCATGCCGCTGCCGTCGTCTATCACCTCCACCCGGCGAATCCCGCCCCCCTCGATCAGGGTTTCCACCGAGGAGGCCCCCGCGTCTATGGCGTTGTCCATGAATTCCCGGACCAGCGCCGCCGGGCGGTCTATCACTTCCCCCGCGGCTATGCGCCGGGCCTCTTCCGGGGGCAGTACCCGTATGCCTCCGGCTACCGCCGTCTCAGTCATAACGCCTATCCTTCCGCGTCAAAGAGCCCCAGTTCCGGGTCCTTCGACTCCGCCTTATCCTCAGGCCCGTTCAATAGTATTTCCACGCGGCCCTCCGCCTTTTCCAGGTCCTTTTCCAGGGAGCGGGCCAGCTTGATCCCCTCCTCAAAGGATTTAAGCGCCTCCTCCAGGGGCAGTTCCGGGCTTCGTATCTTTTCCCCCAGGCTCTCGAGCCGCTCAAGCCGCTGCTCAAAATTCTTCATCCTTGACCTCCCGTTCCGGCGGGCGGGCGGGCCGCCTCCACCACCGCGTCTATGCCGCCCACAAGCGGCCGGATTTCCAGCGCGTCCCCCGGCCTTACCTGGGCGCTGCTCCGCACCACCGCCCCCGTTTCCCTGTGAATCACCAGGCTGAAGCCCCGCTCCATCACCGCCAGCGGGCTGGACGCCTCAAGCCCCGTAAAGGCCAGTTCCAGCCGCGTCCGGGCATCCCGGATCCGCTCCGCTATGCCCCGGACAAGCTCGTCCCGGGCATCATCAAAACGCTGCATGGGGGGCTGCAAAATAGAGCGGTAACGGAATTCCAAATCTTTTATGCTGAACAGCGCCAGGAGCAGCCTGATCCGCTCCAGCCGGTCGTCCATGTTCCGGACCATCTCCCCCTTGAGCGCGGAGAGGGTCTCCCGGACGGAGAAATACCCCGCGCTTACCAGTTCCGCAGCCGCCGACGGGGTAGGGGCCCGCAGGTCCGCCGCAAAATCGGAGAGCGCCCAGTCTATCTCGTGCCCCACGGCGCTGATCACGGGAATCCCCGAAGCCGCCACGGCCCGCACCACGGCCTCTTCCGAAAAGGGCAGCAGATCCTCCAGGGAGCCGCCCCCCCGCCCGGCAATGAGCACCTCCGCCAGAGCCCAGGCATTGGCCTGCTCTATACGCCGGACAATGGCCGGCGCAGCCTCGGCCCCCTGAACGGGGCAGGGCAGAACGACCACCCGCAGGCCCGGCGCCCGGCGTTCCAGAATGGAGAGAATATCCCGCACCGCGGCCCCCGTGGGAGAGCTGATTACCCCGACCACGGAGGGAAACCGGGGCAGCGCCCGCTTCCGCGCCTCGTCGAAGAGCCCTTCCTCCGCCAAAAGACGCTTCCGCTTCTCCAGCAGGGCCAGAATCGCCCCGGCGCCGGCCAGCTCAAGCTCCTCGGCGATAATCTGGTAGGTCCCCCGCTGCGCGTACACGGAGATTCGCCCCGCCGCCCGCACCAGCATACCGTCCTGGGGCTCAAAACCGAGCCGCCCCCGGCTATTCTTGAACATTACCCCGGAAATCGCCGCCCCCGTATCCTTCAACGTAAAGTAAAGGTGCCCCGTACTGGAAGGCCGCAGGTTGGAAAGCTCCCCCTCCACCACCACCTGGCCAAACTCAGCCTCCAGCCGCCCCCGAATGAGTTCGGTAATCCGGCTGACGGAATAAACAGCGTCTCCCATGGGCCGATTATAAGGCGCGGGGC
>JAISQV010000282.1 GCA_031273985.1 Spirochaetaceae bacterium
CAGTTTTCGGGCGCCAGGGCCGCCTTCACCGTGGCGGAATCGGTGCTCATGGGAAGGCTGCCCCACCTGAAGGATCGCTGGGCCGGTTACAGCCGGGAGGACAGGCGCAAGGCGGCGGAAGTGATGGAACTCCTCGGCATAGCGGACATGGCGGAGCGTAACGTTACGACCCTTTCCGGCGGCGAAATGCAAAAGGCCGTCATAGCCCGGTGCCTGGTACAGGAGGGGGACATACTGCTTCTGGACGAGGCCACCTCGGGGCTGGATCTCAACCACAGCGTAGAGATCATGGAACTCCTGCGGCGCAAGGCCGACGAAGAGGGCACGATCATTCTTGCGGTGCTCCACGATCTGAATCTTGCTTCCCAATACTGCGACCGTATCCTGCTCCTGAAAAACGGACGCCTGCGCTTCCAGGGAAGGCCCCCGGAAATACTCACCGAGGACGTGGTGGAGGAAATCTACGGAATCCGCGCCGTCGTCACCGCCGACGAAAACAACCGCCCCGTGGTGCTGCCCCGGCGCGTTTCCCCCAGGGCCCCCGCGGAAGCTCCGGCGCGGGATACGGGCGATACAAACGACACAAAGATGAACCTGAAGGAGGCTGCCCATGTTTACTGAACGATACCGTTCCCACCACGACGCCGAGGCTCACCTGGCGCGGCTGCTGAAACCGGCGCCTATTTCCGGCGGGAGGCCCGGCGGACCCGGCGAGAGGCCCGGCGGGGGCGCCGCCGGGAAGCCCATGCCGGGGGATTACAGCGGGGAACTGGAAGAACGGCTCCGGGGCGAATCCGGGGCTGCTGGGGCCGGGGCGTCCGGGGCCGGGGTGTATATACACATACCCTACTGCGACAGAATCTGTACCTTTTGCAACCTCAACAGGAAGGAATCCGGCGGCGCCGATCTGGAAGCCTATACCGGGTACCTGGTCTCGGAAATCAAAACCTGGGGCGCCTACCGTTATATCCGGGAAGGCTCCTTCAGCGCTGTCTACCTGGGAGGCGGCACTCCCACGGTGCTGAGTACGCGGCAGCTTGAAACCCTCCTCAAGGCGCTGAAGGACAACCTGCCCCTCAGCGGGGACTGCGAAATCACCGTGGAGTCCGCCCAGCATAACCTCGGCCCGGAAAAGGCGGCGGCCCTGGAAAGGGCCGGGGTGAACCGTTTCAGCCTGGGCATTCAAACCGTTTCCGAACGGGGCCGGGCCCTCCTGGGCAGGACCCTGCCGGAAGAAAAGGCGCGGGAACACCTGCGGGCCCTCCGCGAAAACTTTGGCGGCGTCCTCGGCATAGACATCATCTACAGTTACCCCGGCGAGACCCTGGCCGAACTGCGGCAAGACGCGGAACTGTGCATAAACTCCGGCATAGACAGTGTCAGCTTTTACTCCCTCATGATTCAGGAAGGCTCCGCCCTGGCCCGCAGCATAGCGGATAAGGCCGTCACCTTTGAGCGGAGCATAGAGAGCGACAGGGCGGCGCACCGCCTTTTCTACCAAACGCTGAAGGAAGCGGGTTTCAGCCTGCTGGAACTCACCAAACTGGCCCGCCCCGGAAGGGATCGCTACCGGTACATCCGGGTCCAATATGGCCGGGGGGACCTCCTCCCCATAGGCTCCGGCGCGGGGGGAAGAATAGCGGGCTTCCCCGTGTACTCCCTGGCTCCGGGCCGCCGCTTTGTTTCTCCCGGAACCGGGCCCTCCGAAAAATACCACCGTATGCTGGGGCTCCTGGAATTCGCCCGTTACGACCCCGCGCTCCTCTGCGGGGAGCTGGACCCGGAGGCCGGGGCGGCGGTAAGAGGCGCCCTTTCCGCCCTGGCGGGGGAAGGCCTCCTGGAAAAGACTGAAGACGGCGGCTACAGCCCCACGGCGGAAGGTGTATTTTGGGGCAACAACATGGCGGCGGCGATCCTTGAGGCGGCGGTTACCGCGTCAGGCGCGAAAAACCCGGCGGACCCCGCTGAGGCGGCCACGCAAACCGTACAGGGCGTCGGGGCCCCCGCGGAGGCTTCCCATGGCCGCCGCTAAAACCCGGCGCCAAAAAGCCGGCCTCACGGCGGCGCTCCTCCTGGGGCTCATCTCCTGCGGAAAGACAGCGCCGGGGAGCCAGACGGCGCTTTACTGGAACCGGGAGGAGCGCCCCGGCGGGGCCTTCCTCGCGGACGGCGAAGGCAACGAAGCTCCCCTCAAGGCCTACGGGCGCATGGTCATACTTTCCCCGGGGGCCGTGGAGACCCTCTACCTCCTGGGCGGGGAGCAGGCCATTGCCGCCATAGCCGCCTCCACGCTGGACCCGGTGTGGCCCCCGGAGAGGACCGCAGCGCTGCCCTCCGTGGGAAACCCGGCGCGCCCCAGCCTGGAGGCGGTGATAGCCCTGGAGCCGGATCTGGTGATCGGCTCCGTCATGAACATAGCCCTTGTCAAAGACCTGGCCTCCCGGGGCATTCCCGCCGTGGTGCACAGCGCGGAATCCCTGGAAGACATCTTCCACAGCACCCGCATACTGGGGATCCTCTGCGGCAGGGAAGGCCCGGCGGAGGCTCTGATAACCGAAAAACGGGAAGCCCTTGCCCGGCTCACGCGGGAAATCCGAAACGAGCCCCTCGGCCTCAAGGGGGCCTTCCTCTACTCGGTCAGCCCGGTCATGGCCTTCACCTCCCAATCCCTGGCGGGCGACATACTCAGCGCCCTCGGCGTGGAGAACATCGCCGCTAATATGCCCGCGGCCCAGCCGGTCCTCTCACCGGAGTACCTCCTGTCGCAAGACCCGGACTTCCTCCTCGGCGCGGTCTTCATCCCCAGCGCGGAAGACATCATCGCCGCCAACCCGGTGCTGCTCAGGACCAGGGCGGGCCGGGAAGGCAACATCGGCATCATCCCGTCCTCCCTCCTCCTGCGCCCCTCCCCCCGCATCGTGGACGGCCTCCTGGAACTCCGCGCAAAACTAAAAACCTACGGGCGCAGGACAAGCCTCCAGCCGGGAAAGAATCAGGAGGGGGCCGAGCCCCCTGCGCCGGAGCCTCCTCCCCGCTTCGCGGGTCCGGGGTCTCCGGCTACCCCCAATGCGGGGGGAGTCCCCCCCGCAACGCCCCCCCATCCCCGGAGTTTGCGCTCCGTGCAAGCGCGACTCAGGAATTTAACCGCTTTTCCGCTGCGGGTTAAGGAAAAGTAAAGGGCGCCAAGGACACGAACAGGAATTCTAAGTTTAACATGACAGGACGCCTTAAAAAATTACCGGGGGTCCTGTCAGCCGGGAAAAATATGGGGCCCCCCGGAGGTGCCCCCCATATTTCTTCCCGCTGCCAC
>JAISQV010000298.1 GCA_031273985.1 Spirochaetaceae bacterium
GCCCCCCCCTATGTGATCGTGATTCCGCCGCCCAATGTTACCGGGGTGCTGCATCTGGGGCACGGTCTTGTCGTGTCCATCATCGATATTGTGATGCGTTACCACCGCATGAAGGGGGAGGCGGCGCTCTGGGTGCCCGGCACGGACCACGCGGGGATAGCCACCCAGCACGTGGTGGAAAAGCGGCTGGCGGCCAGGGGCGTGGACCGGCATGATCTGGGGCGGGAGAAGTTTGTCGAGGAAACCTGGAGGGTGAAGGAGGAGCACCACCGCGTTATTTCGGAGCAGCTCGCCAGGATGGGGGCCTCCGTTGACTGGGACCGGGAGCGTTTTACCCTGGACGAGGGGCTTTCCCGGGCGGTGCGGGAGGTGTTTGTCTCGCTTTACGAGCGGAAGCTGCTCTACAAGGGGAACTATCTCGTGAACTGGTGCCCCTCCTGCGGCACGGCCCTGTCGGACGATGAGGTGGAGCATGAGGATACGCCGGGGAAGATGTACCGGCTCCGTTACCCGCTGGCAGGGGAAAGCGGCCGTTTTGTCGAGCTGGCCACGACCCGGCCCGAAACCATGCTGGGGGATACGGCGGTGGCGGTACACCCGGAGGATGAGCGCTACCGGGACCTCGCGGGCAAGATGGTAACGCTGCCCCTGGCGGGCCGGGACATTCCCGTGGTGGCCGACGCCTATGTGGACCGCGCCTTTGGCACCGGGGTCGTGAAGATAACCCCGGCCCACGATTCCAACGACTGGGACCTGGGGCAGCGCCACAAGCTCCCCGTGATAAACATACTGCGCCCCGACGGGCGGCTGAACGATGAGGTCCCGGAAAAGTACCGGGGGCTTTCCACGGCGGAAGCGCGGGCCGCCGTGCTGGAGGACCTCAAGGCCGGGGGCTGGTACGCGGGGGAGGAGGACATAAACCACTCGGTGGGGCACTGTTACCGCTGCGACACCGTGATAGAACCCTATCTTTCGGAGCAGTGGTTTGTGCGGATGAAGCCCCTGGCGGAGAAGGCCCTGGCAGCGTGGCGGCGGGGGGAGATTATCTTTTACCCCGCCAAATGGAAGAATACCTACGAGCATTGGCTGAAAAACATACGGGACTGGTGCATAAGCCGCCAGCTCTGGTGGGGCCACCGCATACCGGCCTGGACCTGCGGGGACTGCGGGGAACTCATCGTTTCACGGGACGCTCCGGCGGTCTGCCCCCGCTGCGGCGGCGCAAACCTGGCCCAGGACCCGGACGTGCTGGACACCTGGTTCTCCAGCTGGCTCTGGCCCTTCAGCACCCTGGGCTGGGAGGACGGTAATTGCGCCGCCCCGGATTACCGGGCCTTTTATCCCACCACGGCGCTGGTAACGGCCTACGACATCATCTTCTTTTGGGTGGCCCGCATGATCATGGCGGGGCTGGAATTCACGGGCCGGGTCCCCTTCCGGGATGTCTACATCCATCAGCTTATCCGGGACAAGCGGGGAAGGAAGATGAGCAAGAGCCTGGGAAACGGCATAGACCCCCTGGAAGTGGTGGACGAATTCGGCGCGGACTCCCTCAAATTCACCATGGCCTTCCTCTGCGCCCAGGGCCAGGACATACTCATGGACAGGGATTCTTTCAGGCTGGGCTCCAAATTTGCCAACAAGATCTGGAACGCGGCCCGCTACATCCTCATGAATCTGGAAGGCCGGACCCTCATCGCCGAACCGGGGCTGATCCCTGTTGACCGCTGGATATACTCAAGGCTCAACGCCGCGGCGAAGGTCCTGGGGGAAGCCTTTCTCTCCTATCGCTTCAATGACGCGGCCCAGCGGGCTTACGAATACTTCTGGAACGACCTCTGCGACTGGTACCTGGAGGCCACGAAGCTTTCCCTGAAAGAGGGAAGCCCCGATGAGCGGGACCGGGCCGTTACGGTCCTCCTGGAGGTGCTCTCCGCCTCCCTCAAACTCCTCCACCCCCTGCTGCCCTTTCTCACCGAGGAAATTTACGGCAGGCTGCCGGAGGAGCTGCGGGGGCCGGGCCTGCTGATCCACGCCTCTTACCCCGAATACGACGGCCGGCTGGACGACCCGCAGGCGGAGGCGGACTTTGGGGTTTTGCAGGAACTGGTGCGCCTCCTGCGGACCCTGCGCAGTGAATGTACCATCCCGCCGGAACGGAAACTGGACGCCCTGGTACGGACCGGCGGGGACAGGGAAAACTTCCTCAGGGAAAACTCGGGCCTGGTGAAGCTCCTTGCGGGCCTGGGGGAGCTGGAGATAACTTCCGGGCAGGGCGCGGCGGCGGGCGGCGCGGCGGAAACAGCGGAAACGGCGCGGCCCCAGGAAGTGCGGCCCCAGGGGTCCATAGCGCTGGTGGGCAGGGGCTTTGAAGCCTTTGTCTACGTAGCCCGCTCCGTGGACCTTGCCGCGCTGACGCAGAAATTCAGGCGAGACCTGGAAAAGGACACCCGCTTCATCGCATCCCTCAAGGCCAAGCTGGCAAATGAAAAGTTCATAGAAAACGCCCCGCCGGACCTGGTGGCGGAGGAAAGGGCAAAACTTGAGGAGACGGCAAGGCGCTGCGAAAGGCTGGCCTCCCACATCCGGGACCTGGGGGCCTAATGACCACCGAGGAGATGCTTCGCCTGAAAGGTATGCACCTGGCGCCCTATATGCAGCTCGCCACGGCCCTCATCGGCAAAGTCCGGGAGGGGGGCGGCAATATGTTCCGGCACCAACTCGACACCATGACGATACTCCTCGACTACGGCTACATCGATTCCGTCATCCTCAAGGCCTCGATAGTCCACGACCTCATCGAAGACATCCCCGACTTCAACCACAACCTGCTCCTCGCCATCGACTATGAAAGCGCCGCGGTCTACGATCTCGTGCTGGAAGTTAGCCGCTTCCCCGGAGAGACCAAGGCGGAATTCCTCACCCGGATACAGCGGCGCGGCAGCCAGAAAGCAAAGATTCTCAAAGTAGCGGACCGCATCTCCAACATGATTTCCCTGGGCTTCGTCAACGATCCGGCCTTCATCACGCGCTACACCGAGGAGACGGCGGCCTACATCTTCCCCATAGCCCGCGAAGTGGACCGCTCCATGCTGGCGGAACTGGA
>JAISQV010000058.1 GCA_031273985.1 Spirochaetaceae bacterium
CCCCCCCCCCCCCCCCCCCCCCCCCCCCCCCCCCCCCCCGCCCCCCGCCCCCCCCCCCCGGGTTTTGCACGAAGAAAACTTCGCAAGGCCGGTAAGACGAGAGCCCGCTTTGTACGGTAAACGCGTGGCGCAAGACACTACCCTCCTTCTGGTGAAGGATAATGCCGGAGGGCGGATAAAAAGTCAAGGGGGCATTGCGCCCAAGGTCCCGGCGGCATGGGGGCCCATCAACAACTGGCTGGCTGACGAGATTTACACCTACGGAGAGGCGATTTACAGGTAGCGCTGCTGAAGCCGCTCTGCGGCTTCAGGCCCCGGCCCTCCTGCCTTCCTATGTAGATTTTGGAACCAGTTTGATTTTGTAGCCGAGAGAATCCGCTACTTTTGCAACCGTCTCAAAGGCAGGATGTCCATCCGCGGAAAGCGATTGATAGAGCGTAGTTCTGGAAACACCTGCCGCCCTGGCCGCTCTGGTCATGGCTTTACGCGCCCGGGCAATATCCGCCAGAGCGACCGGAAGGAATGTATAGTCTTTCTCTTCGAGCGTTACGGCAAGATATTCTTCAATGTCCTTTTCGGTTTTAAGGTAATCGGTAACCTCGAATTTTTTTGTCTTAATCATCTAAAACTCCCTGGCCATATTTTGGGCCTTTTCAATGTCTTGTTTTTGCGTGGATTTATCGCCGCCGCAAAGCAGCACGATAATCCTGGACCCCTTGTTGATAAAGTACAACCTGAAACCAGAGCCGAAACGGATTTTAGCTTCAAAGAGACCATCCGCAAGCGACCGGATTTCACCGAGCGAACCAAGGGACATGGTCCTGATACGTTTGACAATTACCTTCTGGGTCTTGCCATCCCGAATATTTCCAAGCCAATTGTCAATTCCCCGGTAGTTTCAATGGTGTACATAATTATATTGTCTTGTATATAAGACGGATTGTCAAAGGAAAATGGTTATGCCCTCTCCCGCGCAAGCGGGTTCTTGGTCCATATCCCGATCCGGCCAAAAGCATAAACTATATACTTGTAGGTAACCGTTACCTTGAAGCAGTTTATGAAGTTTTCACTGCCGGTCCCGGCATGGGGTTAAAAAATAAACCTGTAAGTCCCTACGGAATAAGGACTTACAGGTTCTGGGGAGACAAGGATTCGAACCTTGGAAGGCGGAGCCAACAGATTTACAGTCTGCCCCCTTTGACCGCTCGGGAATCTCCCCTGCTCTCTAACGCCCCTCGGCAAGCCATCTTTCGGAATCGAACCGAAGACCTCGAGATTACAAGTCACGTGCTCTGCCAACTGAGCTAAGATGGCGTCTCGACAATCCCCGCAACGTCACTCCGCAGGGCTGTCCGTCCACCAAGCCGCTTGCTCTGCGGACCGAAACATTCACCCCTTTTTAACACGAAGCGGCGCTGCTGGTCAAGCGGGCTGCAGCGGGGGACGGCGGCTTGCAGGTCCCGGCCCCGGCCCCTATACTGTAAAAACCATGTCTGTGCAGCAAACCCTCGATACCATGATTCTCTCCGCGTCAGGCTGGCGGGGGGTCTTTGCCGCGGATGGGGACGAGGAGAGTTCCGGCGGCGACATTTCCGCTGATCACGGCGTCATTGCGGCGGCGGCGGCGCGTGTTTTTGCCGCGTACCTTGCCGGGACCGGCGGCGGCAGGCCGTTGGTGCTCATCGGGAGGGACACCCGGCCCACGGGGGAGGCCATCGCGGGGCGCATGATCCGCGCCTTTATCGCCGCAGGCTGCGAGGTCCGCTTTGCGGGCGTTACCGCCGCTCCGGAAATCATGGCCCGGGCGCGGAACTTTTCCGGGGGCCGGAAGGGGGCGGGCTTCGTGTATATCTCGGCAAGCCACAACCCGCGGGGGCACAACGGTTTCAAATTCGGCCTCACCGACGGAGGGGTGCTTCCCGGCCCGGAGGCGGCCAAACTGACCGCCCGGCTCAGGGAATTGCTTGCCCGGCCTGACGCGGCGGCGGAGGAAACGCCGGAGGCGGCGGCGGAATTTGCGCGGGTACTGGCCGGCGAAGCGGCGGAAAAGGAAGCCGCCCGGCAGGATTACTACGATTTTGCCCTGGAAACCGCCGGGGATGAAAGCATAGCGGGGGCCGTCAGGGCGGGCTTGGCGGAAAGGCCCCTGGGCATAGCGGCGGACCTCAACGGCTCCGCCCGGACCCTCTCCATAGACCGGGCCTTTATCACGGGTTTCGGGGCCCGTTACAGCGCGATCAACGCGGAACCCGGCGTCATAGCCCACCGCATCGTCCCCGAAGGGGAGTCCCTGGAGCCCTGCCGGGAATTTCTTGAGGCCCGGCACGCCGGGGACCCTTCCTTCGTCCTGGGTTACGTGCCGGACTGTGACGGAGACCGGGGCAACCTGGTCATCTGGGACGAGGGCCGGGCCCGGACGCTGGAAGCGCAGGAGGTTTTCGCCCTGGCCTGCGTCTCCGAGCTGGCCCACCTGGTCCGGACGGGGGAGGCCGAGGGCCGGAAGGTCGCCGTGGCGGTGAACGATCCCACATCCCTGCGCATAGACGCCATTGCCGGGGCCTTCGGGGCGAAGGTTTTCCGGGCCGAAGTGGGGGAGGCCAATGTGGTAAGCCTCGCCCGGAAGCTCCGGGAGGAGGGTTATGTCGTGCGTATCCTGGGGGAAGGCTCCGCAGGGGGCAACATTACCCACCCGGCGGCGGTGCGGGACCCCCTTAACACGATCATGGCCATGATGAAGCTTCTCGCCATTCGGGGCGACCGGGGCTTCTTTGCCCTGTGGTGCGCCCGTTCCGGCCAGGAGGAAAGGTACCGCCCGGATTTTACCTTCTCCGGTATCATTGCCACGCTGCCCTCCTACATCAGCACCGGGGCCTACACGGAGGACGCGATTCTCCGGGTCAGAACTGCGGATCACGCCCTCCTCAAGGAGCGCTACCAGGGGGTCTTCCTCCGGGAATGGGAAACGCGGAAGGATTATCTGGCGGAGCGTTACGGCATCACCGGCTGGGAGGCCGCCGCCTACCAGGGTATCCGGGAGACCAGGGGCATAAGCCGTTTCGGCGACGCGGGCCGGGGGGGGCTGCGTATTGTGTTTAGCAAGGGACGGGAGGAAACGGCCTGTATCTGGATGCGCGGTTCCGGTACGGAGCCGGTGTTCCGGGTCATGGCCGACGCCCCCGGCCCGGACCCCCGCCTGGAGCGGGACTTGATTCAATGGCAGCGCCGCATGGTTACGGAAGCAGACGGGAGTTAAACTACTATGGGAATACGGGGCGAAGTTTTTTCGACAAGGGTGATCCTGCAAAACAGGACCTACTTCTTCAATGTCAAGGAAAACCGGCTGGGGGATCTCTACCTCAATATTGTGGAAAGCAAGAACAAGGAAACCGGCGGCTTTGAGCGTCAGTCGGTGATTCTCTTTGCGGAGGACCTGCAGGAATTCCTCAAGGGTTTCGATGAATCCCTGCGGGTGCTGGAAAAGGCCGTGCGGGAACAGCGCCGCGACACAAAGCCCCGCCGGAGCAGCCGCGAGGAGACGGGCGACAAGCCCCGGAGCGGGCCCAAATCCTACGGGCGGAAGCCGGAAAAGGCCGCCCCCCGGGAAGAGGCCCCCGGAAGGAAGCGCCTCGTGGTCAAAGCTGGGCGGGAGAGGCCGGGGGGCAGGGATTGATCCATGCGCGGCCACGGAGATATACCGGCGGTTAAACCGCGCCGCAGAGCTGTCGCGGCGGCGCTCTTGCTGCTTGCCGGTATGGCGGGGACTGCGGCGGCGCAGACCGGGAACCGGCAGCGAATCCTTCCCCTGGACAGCGAATTCTACGCGGCCCTGCGGAGCCTCTACATCTCCCGGGGCCTGGCCCTCCCCTCTACCACGGGCCCCCAGAGCGAAGCGGAACTGTCCCTGGCCCTGGACCGGCTGGACACGGCGGCCCTCAGCCCCGGAGAAACGGAACTATACGATCACCTGGCCTCGGCACTGGGACCCCGCCCTCTTTTCACGGGCCGCGTAACCCCCGCCCTGGAAGCCCAGGCCCACACCAACGGGGAGGACTTTTCCCTGTCCCATCAATTCTACCGGCCCATAAACACCATGCGCCCCTTTCTGGGCCTCAGCGCGGAGATGTTTCTGACAGATAATGCCTACATCTACTTTGAGTGGCCCGTAACCGGCCGGATGTACTACGCTGACAAGGGCACGGCGGGCAGCCATCCCCCCTCGCCGGGGGCCGGGGAAAGCTTCTTCAGCGCCAACATCCCCTTTCTGGCCGGGGAAAATGACTTTGATTCGGACACCCCCTACCGGGCCTTTCTCGCCCTGGGCGGCGGCGGCTGGAATGTCGTTCTGGGCCGGGACCGCCTCTCCTGGGGGCCCGGCGAATCGGGCAACTTTGTCGTGGGCGATCAGGTTCACTACCACAACAACCTGCGGGCCTCGTTCTTCAACGACAGCTTCAAGTACACCTACAACATTACCGGCTTTCCCTACCCCGGCGAATATTACCTGGGCTGGAAAAATGGCGATTACGATCCCAGCGGAACCTGGAGCGGCACCCAGACCGGCGGCGCCGGAATCAAGGGCCTCAGCCTCTTCATCGCCCACCGGGGTGAGATGCGGTTTCTCAAGCAGCGGCTTAACCTGGTGATCACCGAAACGATACGCTACCAATCCCGCAACGGAAACATCAGCCTTGAGGCATTCCTGCCGGTACTGCTGATGCACAACTTCTACCGTGACAATAATCAGAATTCCCTGCTCAGCCTGGAGGCGGATTACGCCCTCTTCCCCGGATTGAACCTCTACGGACAGGTGGCGGTAGACGAATTCAATATCCCCTTCGCAGAGGGCAGCCCCTCGGCGGACGCGCCGGCAAATCCCCCGGCCATGGGCTATATGCTGGGGGCAAAGACCGCCTTCCCCCTGAGGGGCGGAATTTTCCAGGCCTCCTTAGAGGGGGCCTACACGACGCCCTACCTCTATCTGGACCGGGAGAGCGAGGGCTTCAACAGCAACAGCTTCGTAACGGCGGTCCGCTACCAAACCGGGGCGGGCTACTATTTCTTTGTGGAAGATTTTCTCGGCTACCGCTGGGGCGGGGACGCCCTGGTAGTGAATCTGCGCTCCTCCTTTACCCGGCTTGAGCGGTGGAAGGCCCAGTTTAATTTCCTGCTCATGTTCCACGGAACCCATGACAGGTGGACCAAATGGGAGCAGGTATACTCTGCGGGAAGCGGCAATTCGCCCAGAGACGCCTTTCTTACCAGCGCCCATCAACCCCGCAACTATGCGGACCCGGAGGCGGACCGGCGCAACGCCGTCTCCGTTACCATCCTGCCCTCCGTATCGGGCTCCGTCGTGCTGTGGAAAAATTGCCGGGTTTACGGGGAGGCGGACTTTATAGCCCAGATAAACCACGGCAACCGGAGGGGCGCTTTTGCGGCGGATCTCCAGCTCAGCCTGGGTTTCAGCTACAGCTTCGATTTTTCAGTTCCAGCGGAAACTCATGCGCTGGATGGGTGAGGGGCCGAAGCGGGCTATCCGCTCGTAGTGGAGTTTCGTGGGGTAGCCCTTGTGTTGCTCGTAGCCGTACTCCGGGTAAAGCCAGGAGTAGCGCTCCATGACCCGGTCCCGGGCGGTCTTGGCGATGATTGAGGCGGCCATGACTTCGGGGATTTGGGCGTCCGCCTTGACCAGCGCCCGGCAGGCTACGGGAAGCTCCGGGGCAAAGCGCCCGTCGGCTATGGCGGTGATCCTCCCGTCTGAGGACGGGATGCCCGTAGACGGGCCGCCGGCGGGCGGGGCCAGCAGCGCTGCGCAGCGCGGGTCCGCCGCCATGACGAGGAAAGCGCGCCTCATGGCCAGAAGACTCGCGTGGTGTATGTTGATCGCGTCAATCTCGGCGGCGGAGACCCAGCCTATGCCCCAAAGGGCGCCGCTCCCGTAAAGGGCCTCCCTGGCCCGCTCCCGTGCGGCGGGGCTCAGCTTCTTTGAATCCTCCAGCAGTTCCAGGGGAAAGCCCTCCGGCAGAATCACTGCGGCGGCGCAGACGGGGCCCGCCAAAGGCCCCCGCCCCGCCTCATCGAGCCCGCAAAGCGCCCCCTCAGGGGAGCACGCTCTCCAGCGCGGGGCGGAGCCCTTCGTCATCGCCATAGTAATGTTCCTCCAGCTCCTCTGCGGAAAGCCCCACGAGCTCATGACTCATGTAGTGTATCCACAGGGGATCGTCCCCCAGGGAAAGATCGTGCCTCCGGCACCAGTAATCCGGCTGAATGGGGAGCTGCTCCTCCTGATCCCTGAAAAACTTGTAATCGTGCACCGCCACCTTCAGGTCCCGCCGGGGTATCCCCCGGTCCAGAATGATCCCCGCCAGATGGTTCACCGTCTTTCCGGTATCAAAAATATCGTCCACCAGCAGCACCCGGTCCCCGACCCTGAGATGGGCCGGATCGTAAGTCCAGCCCTCGACCCGGATATGCTCCGCCTCCCCCACCCCGGTATAGGAGCGGGCCACCACCGCCGCGTAGTAAACCGGCCTT
>JAISQV010000182.1 GCA_031273985.1 Spirochaetaceae bacterium
GCGCAGGGTCGGGTAGAGGAAAACGAGCAGGTAACAGATAAGCGCGGGCCCCAAAAAGATGAAAAGCGCCGTTTTCTTCGTTTTTAACATAAGCCCTCCAAAATGCGGCGCTTGCCGGAACCGGCAGTACACAATTTGTGTAGTATATGTGAATCTATGCGTAAAGGCAAATTTTTAATATAACCACGGACGGCACGGACAACACGGACAAAAACGGGAATTTCGAACAAAAAGTCCGTGTAGTCTGTGTGGTCCGTGGTTAATATTCTCTTCGTTCCACTCACAGTCTAATTGCAGACTCCGCGCTCCTAGCGCCTCATGGCCTCGGCAAACTGCTCCGCCGTCAGGTCGCCCTTCACGAGTCTCGCAAAATTTTCCTTTATCTTTGCGTTGATGTCCGGGTTGTCCTCCATGCCCACCGCCCAAGGGAGCCTCTTGGTGGTAGCTTCCACCACCGCCTTGGCCTCCCTCAGCGCCTGGGGCCACTCGGAGTCGTTGGCCATGGGTATGCCGAGGCTCTCCTCGGCAAGGGTAACGTCCCAGGGCCCGGTGGTCAGCCAGACGATGAGCCGGAAGGCTTCATCGGGATACTTTGAATTCTTGTTGATGCCGAAACTCTGGGCCCCGTAGTTATTGGCCGTGATCCCGTCACCGCCGGGATTGATCGCCGGCCAGGCAAAGGCGCCCCAGTTCATGTCCGGGGCGTTCCCCTTGATCTCGTTGGGGAGCCATGTGCCGTTGAGGTACATGGCGACACGCCCGGCGGCAATTTCCTGCACCTGCCCGGCGGGGTAGATGTTGGACGCGGCATTGGGGCTGATGTAGCCGTTCCGCGCCATATTCTGCCAGATCCTGCCGAATTCAAGCACCTGGGGGCCGGAGAAGTCGTTGTTTGCCACCATGGCGAGGGTGGCGTCCATGCCCACGAGGCGGTCTATGGTGTAGCCGAACAGGCAGGCCATGTACGCGTCATCCACGGTGATCCCCGCCACGCCTATGGCCTTGAGCCGGGCGCAGGCGTCCAGGAATTCCGTCCAGTTTTTGGGCGGCGCCGCGATTCCCGCCTGCGCGAAGAGGTCCTTGTTGTACATGGTAACAAAGGCCGAAGGCTGGTAGGGGATGTTCCTGATCGAGCCGTTCCCGAGCTGCCGGGCCAGGTCCAGCAGGGTACTGTTCACCACCTCCTGATACGGCCTGCCGCCGGTGGTGGGATAGGCCCTCGTTACATACTCGTCCAGGGGCAGGAGATAGTTCCCCCAGGTGTTGGAAACCCGCTCTATGTCCTCGTCAAAGAGGTCCACCACTTCCCCCGCGTCCAGGGCGGGCTGGAGGGTCTTGCGAATCTCCCGGCCGTTATAGTTCACCTCCACCCGGATACCCGTTTCCTCGGTAAATGCCGCGACAGCCCGGCTTATCACCTGGCCCTGGGGCTCCGCCTCGTTCCACATGGTCCAGTAGACCAGCCCGGTACTGCTGCCCCCGCCGCAGCCCGCAAACACTATCCCCAGTGCCAAGACGCACAAGGCCGCGAGACCCGGCGCGAATACGCTTGAGCGTTTTCCCGGTTGTTTTTTCGATTGTTTCTTCATGACTAACTCCTTCCGTGCAACGGAATAATCTGATGTAAGCGCCGGCCATGCAGGCGCCCTTGACTGAGCGGTGCCCCCGAAAACAAAGCGCCCCGGAAGCCCGCTGCCGTCTCCTTTTAAGCCCCTCCCCCTCTCAGTTCCCGGACTATGCGCTCCGCCGCTTCCCATTGGGCGTCCATGGACCTTATCAGGGCGATCTGGTTTCTGCACCGGTCCAGATTGTGCCCGGGCCGGGCTATGTGGTAGTAACGGTCCCCTTCGAGGTGATCCGTGAGGAAGCGGAGCCCCATTATCTGGGTGATGTTCCTCCCGGACTCGGCGAGCAGATCCCATTCCCCGGGGCACAGGAAAGCCGCCGCCTCTGAAAGATAGCCCTCCAGCAGGGCCCTGAACAAGGCCGGGTTAAAGGACAGCCGGGAAAGGTCCCGCTCATCCTCCTCCGCCGTGGTCGTTACCGTCCTGATCAGATCCCCCACATCGAAGAGGCTGCTTCCGGGCATCACCGTGTCCAGGTCCGACACGCAGAGGGCCTCGGAAGTTTCCCTGTCGATAAGAATATTGTTCATTTTGGCATCGTTGTGGCATATCCGCTCGGGGATACGCCCCTCCCGGAGGGCGCGGATCAGCACGCCGCCCCGCTCCTCGTTTTCCCGCAGGAAAGCTATTTCCGCCCCCGCCGCCTTCGCCCGGCCCGCGGAATCCCGCTCCAGGGCGGCGTAGAAGGCGCTGTACCGGCGCTCCATGTTATGAAAGTCCGGGATCGTCTCATGGAGCCGGGGTTCCCCCAAATCGGCGAGCTGCTTCTGGAAGGCGCCTATGCTCCTCCCCAGAAAGGCCGCTTCCGCCGGGGAAGAAACCAGCTCCAGGCTTTTCGTGCCTTCAATGAAGAGGTAGCTGCGCCACCAGCCCCCCTCCCCGTCCCTGACCCAGCTTGCCCCGTCCTTGGCCGGCACCACCGTCAGGGTCCGGCGGCTCCTGTCCCCGAGGCCCTCAAGCTTCCCGGCAAGGTGGCCGGTAACCCGCAGAATATTCTCCATCACCTCGTCGGGCCGCTGAAAGACCCGCTCGTTTATCCGCTGATGGAGGTAGCGCAGGGGGCTCCCCGCCTGGTTCCACCGGGACATGAAGGTTGCGTTGATATGCCCCGATCCGAAGGGCTCCACCCCCTCGCAATCGCCGTAGATGGCAAAGCCCTCCAAAACCCCCGCCAACAGATCAAGACGGTTCATAAGCCCCCCGCGCCGCCCGCTTCCCGGTCAGTACACAGTCTGTGTTGTATAGGTGAATTTATGCGTAAGGGCAAATTGTTAATATAACCACGGACGGCACGGACAAAAACGAGAATTTCGAACAAAAAGTCAGTGTGGTCAGTGTGGTCCGTGGTTAATATTCTCCTTGGGCGCTAGGGCGCCAGCCTGAAAAGGCCGAAGGCGCTTTCCACATGGAAATCCGCCGCGGCGGTCCGGGGGTTCACCCATGAAATCCAGCGCTGCGTAATGCCTGCGGGAACATTCACATCCCCGGAAAATTCCGCCCGGAAGGCCCCGGCAATGATCGTATTATCCGGCCCGAGAAGGCCCAGGCTGCGGAAAGACGCCAGGGGAATCCTCCCCTCCACGGAATAACCGTTCTCCGTCCGTTTCCCCGCGGTTTCAAGGCCGGGAAAGGCCCAGTGCGAATCCATCGCGCTGCGGTAGAACACCATGGAATAATCGTGGACCCGGCCCAGCGCATCCACCTCAAGCGCGTAGTAAACCGGCAGCGCGTAGGCCGCGTCGGCGCTGAAGTAGGTATCAGGCCTGTCTATGGGCGCCGGGGCGAAGAACAGCTCCACCCGGTCCTCAACATCAACCGTGGCCCGCTCCTCCCCGAAAGACTCCTTGACGAGAACCTGGGGATCCGTAACGGCAAAGGAAAAATAGAAATACCGGCCGTCGTGGAAGGCCCTGAACACTGTAGCCGGGGCCGGGAGCGTCTCCCAGGGATAGGCGAAGGCGTCAAGCGCCGCTGCCCCCAGCCAGACCGCCTCGTCCGGCGCCCCGTCCAGCCTGAAT
>JAISQV010000015.1 GCA_031273985.1 Spirochaetaceae bacterium
CCCCCCCCCCCCGCCCCCCCCGCCCCCCCCCCCCCCCCCCCCCCTTGCATATCGGCGCCTCTCAAAGGACACGTGAAGTAGAAGAATTTTTGCCTGACAGATCCTGCGCCATGAATAAACACGGGGCGCCCCCTTATGCGGGTATTGAGAGAAAGCCGGCTGCTACATGGGGCAGAAAAACGGCTCTCCGGGGCTTGACCACGAAGCCCAGAAAATCGCGTGCCGCCGGACGGCGGCAGTGTATACCAAAGTCTCCTGACTTGAGGGCATTTTCCATCCAGCCTTCCCAGCTTTGCGCCAGTGGCTGTCCGGACGGAAACGAGGCCTGAGCCCCGCCCAGTTACAGTTACGGGTTAGCGGGGGAATCTCACCCCCTTCCTCTGAAGTATACTCTTCATAGAATACCACAGGCCAAACAGGCGAGTCAAGCATAAAACCGAAAAATCAAAAAATTCCCCGCTTCCCGGCCAACAACAAAACCGTGCTCACGAATATAAAGAGGGGGCCGAGCCCCCTGCGCTCCAGACTCCTCGGGCCTGCGGCCCTGCGGGGTCTTACGCTACCCCCGTGCGGGGGGCCAGCCCCCCGCAACGCCCCCCGGCCCCTTCCCGGAGTCTGCGGGGGATCACCTCCCGGCAGGGTCTTCCGCGCAAGGGATAGGAGGGGCGCCCGAAGGGCAGACCCCGGCGGAGCCGGGGGCCGGAGCGGAGCCTCCCCCGCGTGAGCGGGCTCTTCCCCGCATAGCCCGGTCCCCGACGCGAAGCGTCGGGGATGCGCCCTTCTCTTATACCTCCTCCCTCCTCCCTGGCGCGAAGCGCCTCCGCTTGACACATTTTTTCAAAACAGGAACTATGCCTTATGCCTGAGGAACAGAGGGGCAAAAGCCGCGCCGAAACGGAACGGGAATTAAGCGGCGTAGAAAAGGAACTGGCCGATCTGGAAGATGACCGGGAGATGATTCTGGGACAGGGCGGGCACCATGTGCCGGGGGCCATGCGCAGCCGGCTGGACGCCCGTTATGCGGAACTGGAACAAAAGCGGGACGAACTGCGGGAACTGCTGGCGGCGTGGCATGATTGAACAACGGGCGGCGGGCATACTGCTGGCTGTAAGCAGCCTCGACGGGCACTGGGGCATAGGCGCCTTCGGAAAGGCCGCCCGGCGCTGGGTGGATTTTCTTGCCGCCGCAGGACAGAAATACTGGCAGATACTCCCCCTGGGGCCCACCGGCTGGGGCGACAGTCCCTATCAGAGCCCCTCGGCCTTTGCCCTCAGCCCCTACTACATAGACCCGGAAGCCCTGGCGGAGGGGGGCCTTCTGACCGCCCCGGAACTGGAGACCCTGGCCGGGACGGCCTCCGAAGAAGCGGCTTCTGAAGAAGCGGTTGACTATGCGGCGCTCTACCAAAACCGGGAGCCCCTGCTGCGCCGGGCCTTTTCCCGCTTCCGGCCCGGGGCGGGCTATGCGCGGTTCATTGCGGAGCAGGATTTTTGGCTCGCCGATTACAGCCTCTTCATGGCGGTAAAACGGCGCCAGGGGGCCCGTTCCTGGCTTGAGTGGGACGAGCCGCTATTGAGGCGGGAAGAAGAAGCCCTGGCCCACTGCCGCAGGGATTATGCGGCGGACCTTTCGTATTATTCCTTTGAGCAGTACCTTGCCTTTAGCCAGTGGCGCAGCCTCAAGGCCTACGCCAACGACCGGGGCGTTTCCATCATCGGGGATATGCCCATATATACGGCCATGGACAGCGCCGACACCTGGGCGGGAAGCGATTACTTTCAACTGGATGAGCGGAAGCGGCCCCTGCGGGTGGCGGGCTGCCCGCCGGACGCCTTCGCCGGAAAGGGCCAGTTGTGGGGGAACCCCCTCTACCGCTGGGACAGGATGGCGGAAACGGGCTTTGCCTGGTGGATCGCCCGCATCAGGGCTGCCCTTTCCCTCTATGATGTCCTCCGCATCGATCACTTCCGGGGTTTCGAAAGTTACTATTCGATAGACGCCGCCGCCCCCGACGCCGTGGGCGGGGAATGGGTAAAGGGACCGGGACTCGCCTTCATCAATGCGGTAAACGGAGCCTTTCCCGGAGCGGCGATCATTGCCGAAGACCTGGGCTACCTTACGCCGGAGGTACGCGCCCTGCTCAGGGCCTCGGGTTTTCCGGGGATGAAGGTCTTGCAGTTTGCCTTTGACACCCGGGAGCCCGTATCCTATATGCCCTACACCTACGAGCGTAACTGTGTGGTCTACACGGGCACCCACGACAACGATACTGCGCTGGGCTGGTTCGGGAGCGCCCGCCCGGAGGACGCCGCCCTGGCCAGGGACTACCTGGGGCTTTCCGGGGATGCCGCGCACGGGGAACCCCCGCAGAGGGCCTTTATCAGGGCGGCCTTTTCCAGCGTGGCGGACCTTGCCATAATTCCCATGCAGGATCACCTGGGGCTGGGCAGCGCCGCCCGGATGAACAGACCCTCCACGCTGGGGGGCTCCAACTGGCGCTGGCGTAT
>JAISQV010000036.1 GCA_031273985.1 Spirochaetaceae bacterium
CGGATGGCGACGTTTACCTCAATTTTGCCGTTGGGGCCCAGCTCCATGGGAACGATCAGGGCCTCGACCTTGAGGGTGTTGGATACCTCCATGTTGTCGCCGGTAAAGAGCGCCGGCGGGGTCAAGTCGAACTTGAAGCCCAAATCGTGGAGCTTGGTTACCGCCTGGGCGGTGATCATGTTGGCCAGCTCCTGAATGGTGGCCTTGGCCAGCTCATCCAACTGGGTGAAGGTTTCCTGATTCATGGCGCCGGCCACCGCCAGGGCGGTTTCCTTGGTCATGTCAAAAAGAACCCGGCCTTCCACATCCCCGGCCAAACCAACCAAGGCGGCAACCCCCATGATGGACATGGAGGTAGACTTGAGGTACAGATCCCCCCGCTTCACTTCGGAGTCCAGTACCTCCTTGAGCACATTAAAGGCGGCCTCAACAAAAGGGTTGATATATTCGACTCTCATACACTTCCTCTCTACCTTGCTTTAATTGCGTATAAACGCGGATATAGGATCCTTCGCAAGGGGCTGCCAATCATCCGTGGGAAGCTGTTCGTTCCTTCCCACGAATATAACACCCCGCTTTTTCAACTTTTCGGCAAACTCGGCGATGAGCCTTTCCTGATCCTGCACCGTTACGAAGGAGAGCAAATCCCGGACAATGATGATGTCCACCTGGGGGATCTGGTTCCCGTTCAAAACGTCATGATACTCAAAGACCACCGCTTCCTTTATCTCCTGGTTGAAGGAGTAGCCGTTCTTCCCCTTCACCATCAAGGACCGGGCATATTCCGGCACCTCATCCAGATCGTAGATCATGTTGGCGGCGGAAGAAATGGCCATGATGTCGTTATCATTGGCCCATATCTTCAGGTGCGCCTGCGGATACCGGGATTTCAGTATACAGGCCAATGAAAAAGTTTCATAGCCCTTGCCGCAGCCAAGATTCCAAACCTGTATGTTGTTGGAGGGCATATCGGGCAGCATACCCTTGACGTTGTAGGCGTATTCATCGCTCCAGAAGGCGCCGGTGTCGGGGGAGTAGAAGGTGGCCAGGAATTCATCGCCGTCGTTGGCATTGTGAAGCTGAATATCCGCCCCGGAGCGCATGGCGGTCCATTCGGAGAAGCGCCGGGTCAGCCATTCGTTGTTCAGGGCGGAGGCGTAGAAATGCTTCAGGGTGCCGAGCCCGTCTCTCACGAAGTTGAAGTCCGATTCCGACGCCTCGGGCTGGGCCGGAGCCGCCGCGGGGGCGGCCGCCGCCTGAGGAGCCGCATAGAAGGTACTGCCCGCGCCGTCATCGGCCTGGGCTCTGGCTTTGTCCTCCTCCTTGTTTTGGGAGAAGATGCGGACTACGTCCAGAATGATGTAAAGGTCCCCCTCCTTCTCCACCACCCCGCTGATAAACTTGATGTTGATGTCCCCGAAAATGGGATGCGGAGGCTGTATAGCCTCGGTGTTGATGCCTACCACCTTGTCTATCTTGTCCACGATGGTGCCGTAGACCCGGTCCTCGATGTGGAGGATCAGCATATTCTCAAGGCCGTCGTTCTTGATATCCGTGGGAACATGAAAGAAAGTTCTCAGGTCTATGATGGGGATGATGTCGCCCCGGAGGTTGTAGACCCCCCGGACAAAGGAAGCCGCGTTAGGTACAAAGGTAAATTTATCCGCCTTGGCAATTTCCTTGACATTCATGATGTCCACCCCGTAGTCCTTGCCGGCCAGCGAGAAGGTTACCATTTTGAAATCAACGGTATCGCCCCGCTCCTTCTGCTCCTGCAGATCCGCCGCAACCTGGGCCAAATCCTTTATTTCTACTGCCATGATACCCTCTCTAGCGGGACGCGGATTCGCGGACCCGGCGGTTTTCCATCTCCTTACGGAGCCCTAAATCCAGAAGCTGACTCACATCGATGATCAGCGAAACGGAGCCGTCCCCCAGGATCGACGCCCCGGCAATGCCCGGAGAGTTGGTGTACTGATCCCGCAGGGGCTTGATAACCACATCTTCCTCGCCTATGAGGCTGTCCACCATGAAGCCCATCTTCTTTTCGGCGGTTCCCACGATGACAATAAAGTGATAATCCCCGTTTTCCTCGCCCTTGATGCCGAAAAGCCGGTTCAGGCGGAGCAGGGAAACCACGTCATTGCGGATGTTGAAGACCTCGTAGTTATCGATGCGGCGTATCTCCTCCGGCTTGATTCTGAGGCTCTCAATGACGCTGGTGATGGGGATGGAGTAGATCTCCGAGCCCACCCGGACGAGGAGGCCCTGAATAATGGCCAGGGTAAGGGGCAGTTTGATCGTAAATTTGGTCCCCTTTCCGCGCTCGGAGTTTACCGTTACCGTGCCGTTGAGTTTTTCTATGGCCCGGCGCACCACGTCCAGCCCGACGCCCCGCCCGGATATGGCGGTAATGGACTTGGCCGTGGAGAAACCCGGCTCAAAGATAAGGTTGAAGGCTTCCACATCGGTGAGTATCTTGTTGGCGCTGATAATGCCCCGCTCGACGGCCTTGGACTTGACCGCCTCCACATCGATGCCCTTGCCGTCATCGGAAATTTCGATGAGGATCATGTTCCCCTCGTTGGCGGCCTTGAGGAGAACCATGCCCTCCTCCGGCTTGCCCGCGGCCTTCCGCTCCTCCTGGGATTCGATGCCGTGGTCTATGGAATTCCGCACCGAGTGCATGATCGGGTCCAGAAGGTCTTCGATCACCGACTTGTCCAGCTCCGTCTCCTCGCCCTCTATGACCAGGTTGATCTTCTTGTTGAGGCTCTTCGAGAGGTCCCTCACCAGCCGGGGGAAACGGCTGAAGATCTGGCTGATGGGCACCATGCGGATCCGCATGACCCCTTCCTGAAGTTCGCCGGTGATGCGGCCCAGGTTCTGCGCGGTGGTGCGGTACTTGCTCACCACATCCTTGAGGGAGGCGTCAAAGTCGTCAAATATGGAGAAAATGTTCCCGTAGTCGTCGTTGATCTGCTTCCGTATGTCCTTGACGGTCTTCCCCTCCTGAATACTCTCCAGGTAATCGGGCATATTGTCGAAAAGGCTCTTTACCTTCTCCCGGTAAACGCTCTCGATGGTGCGGAGGTCCGTCTGGAGGTCCCCGAATTGATTGCTGATCTGGTTGAAGGTCGCCTTGGTAATGACCGTTTCGGACACAAGATTCAGGAGGTCGTCGATGCGCTTGGAGTCCACCCGCAGAATGGAGCCCGCCTCCTTCCCGGCCTTCTTCGCGTCCTCGCCGCCGCCCGCGGGCTTTGCCGGAGCCGCCGAAGCCGCAGGGGCGGCAGCCGCCGGGGCGGGAGAGGCCGCCGGTGCCGGAGCGGCGGCGGCAGCCGTCACAGGAGCGGCAGCCGGGGCTGTAGGCGCTGGGGAAGCGCCCCCCGCATCGGCTATGAGTTGATCCACATTGGTAACCACCGCGGAGAGGCTCACATCGGGGATCACCACATACCGCATGATCTCATCCGCTGTCCGGGTGGAGGCAAAGTAGTAGTCCACGGTGGGGAAAAAGTTGTCCTCGTAGAGCTGCTCAAAATCCGGGGTGGTCTTGAGCACCGTGCCCGCCCCCTTGAGCGCCGCGTAGACCTGGATGCCCCCCACGGTGTTCATCAGGCTGTTTACATCGAACTGCACCGACACCTTGTAGACCGGCATGCCCCCGTCGACGGATTCCTTGAGTTCCTGCAGATCCTCCTCGGAAAGCCCCCCGGCAGCCGCCGGGGCGGAAGGGGCCGCCGGAGCGGCAGGAGCCGCCGCAACAGGAGCGGGGGCCGCGACACTTTGCGGCGCGGGCCTGGCTGCCTGCCCCTTCTTGCGGGAAGACCCCTCGGGAAGCAGGGCGGAGAGCCGGCCTTCAATCTGAGCGGTATCCTCCTGATAAACGGCGCCGTTCATCCGCTGCTCCAGCATGGCCTTGATCACATCGATGGCGGAGAGCAAGGTATCCGTTACAGCTTCGTCTATGGCCAACTGATCGGAGCGTATCGCGTCCAGCACGTCTTCAACCAAATGGGTGAAGTGAGAAAGTTCCATCATCTCCACCGTCGCGGAACCGCCCTTGAGGGTATGGGCCGCGCGGAATATTTCATCCACCGCGTCCTTGTTGCCGCCGCCGGTCTCCAGAACAAGAATGTTCTGTTCCAGCGTGTCCACCTGCATCTGGGCTTCGCTGAAGAAATCCTTGAGGAGCTCTTCATTGTTGGGGTCTAGATAGTCACTCATATAGTTTCAAATTTTATACACAAATCGCATAACGTCAAGCCGCCGCCGCCCCATGCGCGCCATCCGGGGGCAAGCTTTAGCATGAAATATCATAAGACGGGCGCATTTGCGGCGTAAAAAGAGCCCGCTTGCGCGGGGCGCAAACTCCTGGGAGAAGGCCGGGGGGCGTTACGGGGGGCTGGCCCCCCGTAGAGGGGGTAGGCCGGGATCGCCGGCCGCGCAGCGGACGGAAGCCCGGCCGTAGGGGGCTCGGCCCCCTTCTGTCTTCCTACTGCCCTATGGATTCTGTGTAGTAGCCGTTCATGACCCGGAGGCGGCGGGAAAGGTCCCGGGCAAGGTTCATGATCACCAGGGAGAAGGCCTTGATGTCCTGCCGGTAAAGTTCGCGGAGGTTTCTGTTGGAAAGGACCATGACCCGCAGGGGGCTCAGGGCGGTGATGGTCGCCTCTGCGGGCATGATGTCCAGCACTTCCATTTCGCCGAAAACCTCGCCTTCCCTGAAAGCCGTGAGGGGGACCCCCCGCTTGGAAACTTCCACTTCGCCCTCCAGGATGAAGTGGATACGGTCGTTTTGTTGTCCCTCGGCGATGACCACCGCTCCGGGTTCGAAGGTTTCAACCTGCATCAGGGGGACTATGATTTCGATCTGCTCGTCTACAATTCCCCCGAAGAGGGCGTGTTTTTGCAGGTCCGAAGGTTCCGGTTTCATGGCGCAGCCCCTACACGTTAAACTTGAAGAATACCACGTCCCCGTCGCGGACCTGATATTCCCTGCCCTCCACCCGGTATTTCCCGGCTTCCTTCACCCGGGCTTCGGTTCCGTAGCGGAGTATATCTTCCCAGGAGTAGACTTCCGCCTTGATGAAGCCCTTTTCAAAATCCGTGTGAATCACCCCGGCGGCTTTTGGGGCCGTATCCCCCGCGTGGATGGTCCAGGCCCGGCATTCGTCCGCGCCGGCGGTGAAGAAGGTCCTGAGCCCCAAAAGCCGGTAGGCCGCGTGGACCAGCACGCCCAGGCCCGATTCGGAGAGGCCCAGCTCCTCCAGAAAGGCCCGTTTTTCCGCCGGGTCCTCTATGCCGGCAAGCTCCGCCTCAAATTTGCCGCAGATGACCAGGGCCTCGGAGTTCTCCGCCGCCGCCCGCTGCTTCACCGCCGCTATGTGGGGATGAGCCGTCCCGCCCGCCCAGGCCCGCATCCCCTCCTCGTCCGCATTGCAGAGGTAGAGCTGGGGTTTCAGGGTGATAAGGTGGCAGTCGTAGACCGCGGCGGCCTCGTCCTCGCTGAGCGTTACCGTGCGGGCGGGCTTTCCCGCTTCCAGGGCGGGGCCTATCTTGCCGAGCGCCTGGATCACCAGCTCCGCGCCCCGCTGTTCCGCCTTGTTCTGCACCTTGAGGGCCCGCTCCGCCCGTTCCCGGCGCCGGGCCAGGGTTTCAAGGTCCGCCAGGGCGAGCTCCACATTGATCGTCTCCATGTCCGATTCCGGGTCCACCTTGTTGGAAACATGGATGATGTTGGGGTCTTCGAAGCAGCGCACCACCTGGACGATGATCCCCACTTCCCGTATATGGGAAAGGAACTGATTCCCCAACCCCTCCCCCTGGGAGGCGCCCTTCACGAGCCCGGCAATGTCGACAAATTCAACCGCCGCCGGAATAGTCCGCTGGGGTTTGAAGAGGCCGGCCAGTTGGAGGAGCCGCTCGTCGGGCACGCTGACGATCCCCACATTCGGGTCAATCGTGCAGAAGGGATAGTTCGCCGCCTCCGCCGGGGCGCCGGAAAGGGCGGAAAAGATCGTGGACTTGCCCACATTGGGGAGCCCCACGATGCCGCAGTTCAAAGCCATGGGGTATTGTAAGCCCCGCAGACGCTCCGGGCAAGGGGCCGCAGGGAGAAAGGAGGAATTCTAAGTTTAACATGGCAGGACGCCTTAAAAAATTACCGGGGGTCCTGTCAGCCGGGAAAAATATGGGGCCCCCCGGAGGTGCCCCCCATATTTCTTCCCGCTGCCACCCCGC
>JAISQV010000279.1 GCA_031273985.1 Spirochaetaceae bacterium
GTGCCGGCCAGGAGCAGCGCCACGGTGGGCGGCGGATTGCCCACGGAGCGGGAGATGACAAACACCAGGGATACCGCCCCCAGGGCCCCGGCAAAGGCGCAGAGGGACACCGCCGACACGGGCCCTACCTGACTGAGGCCGGTAACAATGGCGATGGTCGCCCCCAGGGCCGCCCCGGAGGAGGTGCCTATCACGTAGGGGTCCGCCAGGGAGTTGCGGAAGATTCCCTGAAAGGCCGCCCCGGACACGGCCAGGGAAGCGCCCACGGCAAGGGCCAGAATCAGCCGGGGGAGGCGTATCTCGAAGAGGATCAGCGCGGCCATGCGGGAGGCGTCCGCGTCCTCCGCGCCCCCGGTTCCGCCCGATGCGGCGATGGCCCGGAAAAGATCGGCAAAGCTATAGCGGACGCTGCCCCAGAGCAGTGCCCAGAGGGAGGCGGGCACGAGAAGCAGGGCCAGCGCCAGAACGAGGAGGGCCGTTCTTCTGCCCTGGGTTTCGGCAGCTTTGTTCATTGGCCCCCATCCCCAAACAGTGTCTCCGCTATCGCCAGGGTAGCGTCCGCCAGACGGGGCCCGAAGCGGTACACGGAGTCGGCGTCTATGGCGCCTATGTTGCCCCTGCGTACCGCGGGGATCTGTGACCAGCCGGGCCGGGAGGCATAATTGGCGGGATCGGCGCCGATCGACACCATGGCGGCGGTCAGGATCCATTCCGGTTGTTTGAGCAGTATCTGTTCCAGCCCAACCTGGGGGTACTGGCCGGCAATATCCCCAAAAATATTCGTTCCCCCCGCCAGGGTAATGGCGTCGTTGACCCAGGTATCCCTTCCGGCGGAGAGGAGGGGATCGGGGCTCAGTTCCCAGAACACCGCAGGCCGGGGCCTGTCCCCCCGGAGCGATCCGGCCCGTTCCACCTTTGCCCGCATCTCCCCCAGGACCCTTCCGGCGCCCTCCCCGTTTCCGGTGATCCGCCCCAACTCATCTATGGTCCGGTACACATCCTCGAAGGTTCTGGGTTCCGTGGCAAAGGAGGTTATTCCGAGCCGGGCCAAAAGTTCCATGATCCGCTGGTGCATATCCCCGGAAACCAGCACCAGATCCGGCTTGAGGCCCGCCACGCGTTCCACATTCACGGTAACGCCGGAAAAGCCGCCCACGGTGGTTCTGGTTTTTGCCTCGGGAGGATAATCGCAGTATTCGGTAACGCCTACGATCTGATCCCCCGCGTCTATGGCAAAGAGCACCTCCGTAATGGCGGGGGAGAGACTCACCAGCCGGGCGGGCCGGGCCTCTACCGTTACCTCCCGCCCCAATACGTCGGTGATGGTGAGGGGGTAGCGGACCTCCCGGCTGCCGGTTTCCTCCGCAGCGGGGCCTGCCGCAGCGGCACTGTTTTGGCCCCCCCGCTTTTCCGTGCAGGAAACCAGGAGGGCGGCGGACAGAAAAGCCGCCATGATGATAGGGATCGTTTTCATGGAATTACGTACCTCAATCCGTTAATAATCTGTTCAAGGAGGAACAACGCCCCCTGTTCCCCAAAAAGGGATTTTTCCGTTATGTCTGTGTAGCTCAGGGAGGGCATGGCTATTTCTATGCCGCAGAACCGCTGTCCCTCCAGGCGCAGGGCGGCAATGGAATTTGCGTCCCCCAGCAGCACGTGGCAGGGGGTGGTAATAATGCTGCTGGTCAGGGCCGCACCCCGGTGAATCGAATCGAGATAGGCCTTCAGCCGGGGGACAAAGGGCGTTTCGCCTTCATCGTTGAGGGTGATCGCCGCGGGAATCATTCCCAGGTAGGAGCTGAGCCACTTCGTCAGGGCGTAGGCGGTGGAGGCCTCGGCCTTTACCGAAAAGAGCGTCCCCTTGGGAAAGCCGAGCAGCACGGAAAGACGGGCAAGATGCCGGTAGGCCTGAGCCCGGGCCTCCTCAATGCGGAGAAGCGCCGGCGCCGGGTCCGCGTCCAGGGCGGCGCAGATCTGCCGGAGGAGCCCTTCGGTACTGTCGAAACCCAGGGGAGGGCCCTCTTCGCCGGCAAGGGCGGGGGTACCGTAATCGGCCCGCAGTTTTTCCGCCAGAGCGGCGGCGTATTCGGGGTACAGCACCACATTCAGCGCCGCCTGGGAGAGCCGGGCAAAGGAGGCCGCATCGTCCCCCGCGCCGGGGGCGGCCAGAACCTCGATGCCGCAGAGGCCGAGGAGCCGCTTCAGGGCGGCGTAGTTGCCCTCGTAGTGCTTCTGGTAGATGCCGAGACCCAGAAGATTCACCGTCCTGGGCAGCCGGGGCAGCCCCGCTCCGGCCAGGGCGTCTACCGCCCCGATCAGCGCCTTCTGATAGCCCCCCCCGAAGGTCCCGGAAAAGCCCGCCGTTTCCAGGGCGAACCAGGGAACATCCCGCACAGTCTGCTCCAGGAAACTCCCCAGATCGTCCCCGATGAGGGCGGCGCCGGGGGAATTGATGACGGCGATAATTCCGTGGCCCTGCCCGGAGACCAGGCGGAGCAGGCGCTCCAGTTTTTCCCGGCTCGAAAAAACATAGTCGTTGCCGTCCAGGTAGGTCGCGGGGATTCGGGGCATTCCAAAGTGAAATTCACTGCGGAAGACCATGGGGTCTCCCCCGAAATTCCGCTGAAACTGGCTCTCCGAGATGGCGCTGTGGTAAAACTTGCAGCCCGTGGGCCCGTTAAGCACCGTACAGGAATCCCTGATGCCCTCCACGGCGAATAGAGCGCCGGAAAAACTGTCAGGCGTAATGTTTTCTGAAAAGGCCTTCATCCCTTCTCCACCCCTCCTGCAGGTTCATGTTGAAAATTTCCGCCCAGCGGCGGGCCAGAACGAGACCGCTGAAAAAGCCCGCTTCCGGGCTGTAGGTAATGGCGTCCTGATACACATCGCCAAGATCCTCCGCCGAGGGAAAGGGCGATAAAAACAAATCAGGCTTGATACGCGCCATATCGGCGTTCCTGTTTTCAGGATTGTAGCCCACCACAAGTTCCCCTATGGAATCCTGAAGCTCCGTGGTAAAAACACTCTCCTGGGAGTAGGAAAGAATCCCCACAAAGGCCAGCTCCATGCCCGCATCCAGGGCGGTTTGGAGGGCCCAGTCAATGTTCTGCGTAACGGTGATGATCATGACCCGCTTTCCGGCAAGCTTCGGCCTGATGCGGTTTATCTCCTCCCGGTAACGCAGGTCGTAATCCGCCAGCACCGCCTCTATCTGCCCTTCGCTTTTATTGAAATGTTTCCCCAGGCGGCGGACCCAGCGGCGGGACGCGGCAAAGCCGATGGGAAAAGGTTCCTCAAAAAATTCAGCGCCGTATTCCTTTTCAAGGAATTCGCGAATGGCCCTCCCCATATAATCATCCCAGGCCAGAAGGTTTAGCTTTCCCCGCTTAAAACCCTGAATTTCCCCTACCGTGGTTTCGCAGATAAAATGACAGTTTATCCTTATGCCGAAATGATCGAGAATCTCCTTTACCGAGGCAAAACTTTCACGGAGCGCGTAGGTTTCGCCCTTTTCCGC
>JAISQV010000208.1 GCA_031273985.1 Spirochaetaceae bacterium
GCGGCGCACTCCTCCGCCTAAAGGCGGAGGGTACTTATGGTAAACGGGGGAATTTTTCTGCGCCGGAGCAGGCTAAATTCCTGCGTGGACAACCTGCGGTTGCCCTTCGTGCTCCCCCCCGCACGGGGGTAGCGGCAGACCCCGGAGGGCCGCAGGCCCGAGGAGGCTGGCGCGTAGGGGGCTCGGCCCCCTCCTCCCTTCTCTCTTCTAACTCCTCCCTGTGCGAAGCGCTTTACAATTCCGGGGGGGAAAACCTATAGTAGGGGTATGGGCGGTTCTGCTCCGGTTTTTGATGTAACGCCTATCAGGAAGGCCGCGCTGTTCTCTTCCCTGACGGATAGGGAGATGGAGTATGTGCTGGCCCATTCCGGCATGATCCAGTTGCGGCACCGGGGCGTTCTGTTTGCCGAGGGCCGGAGGGCGGAGCATTTCTATATGCTGCTGGAGGGCGCGGTGCGGATCGTGCGCCCGGACGCGCCGGAGGAGGAGCTCGCCCGCTTTACCGCCGGGGACATCATCGGCGATTTTGACTTTGCCCGCCGGGCGCTCTACGATGCCCGCGCCGAGGCGGTGGAGGACTCGGCCCTGATCATGTTCCCCGCCTTCGGCCTTACGCTGGATGAGATAGCCGCCGACGAGCCCTACGTTATCGCGCAGATCCGGCTCGGCTCCATCGTGATGATAGGCGACCGGCTCCGGGAGGTTCAGCGCATGACGGTGGAGAATCTTTCCTGGGTGGAGGAGCTGCGCCGCCGGGCCTACGAGGATCCCGGCACGGGGCTTTGGCGGCAGTCCTTTATCAGCGACGAGCTCGGCTCCGTTCTTGCGGAGCCCACGGCGCTGATCCAGATGAAGCCCGACCGTTTCAAGCTGCTGGTAGACAGCCGGGGCCACCGGGTGGGGGACGAGGCCATGGTCCGCATCGCCGGAGTCTTGAAGAATATGGCGCGGCGTCTCGGCAGGGGCTGGCCCCTGCGCTTCAAGAGTAACGAGGCGGGGCTCTTTATCCCCCGCTGCGGCCCGGAGCAGGCGGGGGCCCTGGCCGCGGACCTGCTGGCGGGCATAGCCGCCCTGGAGCCCGTGCCGGCGGAGGGGGGGGAAGGGGCCTTCACTTTTTCCGCCACCGTGGTCTGGGGGGTGTGGCCCCTGGACGATGAGAGTTGGGAATCCCTCTTTGCCCGGAACTACGCGCTGCTCCTGGAGGCGTGGCGCGGGGGCGGGGCCTGCGCGCTGCGCCTTCCCCCGGCTGCGGAAGCGGCGGAGGCTGGCCGGTGAGCGGCCTGGACACGACGGATGAGTCCTCCCTGGAGCTCCTCTCCAGATCCCCCCTGTTCCGGGGCGTGGACGAGGGGGAGCTGAACGCCATAACCGCCTTCATGGACCGCCGCCTGGTTATCAAGGGCAAGGCGGTCTTTTGCCGGGGCGAGGTGGGGGAAGAATTGTTCATCCTGGTTTCAGGCGCCCTCGCCGGCTACGCTATCCGGGATGACGGGAGCCGCCACCAGCTCTTTACCGTGGAGAAGGGCTCCTTTTTCGGCGAGCGGGCGGTGATCAACCGGAGCAGGCGGACCACGACGGTCGTTGCCACGGAGGATTCGGACCTGCTGGTGCTTCACGGGATAGATTTCTACCGCATCCTCTACGAGTATCCCGGCATAGGGGCAAAACTGCTCAAGGCCATGGGGGAGGTGCAGGCGGGCTGGCTGGAGCGCGACGCCCGGCACCTGAACGATCTGCTCCGCTGGGGGGAGGCCGCCCGCCGCCGGGCCATTACCGACGACCTCACGGGGCTCAACAACCGCCGCTTCCTCGAGGATTCCCTGGAGGAGCGCTTCCGCCAGGGCGCGGTGGGGCTGAGGAAGCTGAGCCTCCTCATGATGGACCTGGACCGGGTCCACGAGATAAACGAGCGCTGCGGGGTTCCCGCGGGGGACCGGGTGATCTGCGCCGCCGCCGCCGTGATCCGCTCCCAGGTCCGTACCGGGGATATTCCCGCCCGGCTTTCCGGCGATGAATTTGCCGTGCTGCTGCCGGACACGGGGAGCGGGCAGGCCGGTGTTCTGGCGGAGCGGATCCGCGCCGGTGTCAATCTGCAGGAACTGGAGCTTCAGCCCCTGTCCGGCGGGGAGCCGTTCCTCCTGCGCATAGGGGTCAGCATAGGCATAGCCTCGGCGCCGGCCCACGCGGATTCCGGGGAGGGCCTTGTTTCCGCCGCCGACGCCGCCCTGCAAAGGGCGAAAAATTTGGGCCGCAACCGGGTGGAAACCGCCGGCGCAGAGGCAGTAATAAACTCTGAATAGGATGGGGAGAATATTAACCACCAAGGACACAAAGGACACAAAGAAAGTCGGGCTCCACCTCAGCTCCATAGCGGAAAAGTGGTTATGAATCTTTATTTGTATTTGCGGGTCAAGTTTAGACCGGATTCGCTGTAACGCCAGGGGGGATCATGGAAGCATTCAGGCTTATTCATCCGAGGGACTTTATCCCCCGGATAGTAGAACTCTTTCCCGGCGGGAAGGGCCGGAACTACAGCCTCGCCGCCCTGGGCAGGGACTGCCTGGCGGGGCTCATGGTGGGGATTGTGGCGCTGCCCCTCTCCATGGCCTTCAGCATTGCCGCCGGAGGGACGCCGGCCCAGGGGCTCTATACCGCCATGACCGCGGGTTTCTGCGTCAGCCTCCTGGGGGGCAGCAGGTTTCAGATAGCCGGGCCCACGGGGGCCTTTGTGATCATCATCTTCGGCGTGGTGGCGGAACACGGCATGGCGGGGCTGATCGCCGCGACGCTTCTTGCGGGGCTGATCCTCGTCATCATGGGAATAACCGGCCTCGGGCAGTTCATCAAGTACATTCCCTACCCCGTAACCACAGGATTCACCACCGGCATAGGGGCCCTCATCTTTTCCCAGCAGATAAAGGATTTTTTCGGCCTGCGCATAGCCTCAAGCTCCCCGGCCTTCTTTGAAAAATGGGCCGAGTATGTTACCTGGTTTCACACGCTGGACCCCGCCGCCCTGGGGGTTGGCCTGGGGACCATGGCGGTGATCATAATCCTCCGGCGGGCCTTCCCCCGCCTGCCCGGCGCGGCGCTGGGAGTTGCCGCCGCCACAGTGATCTGCTCCGTCTTCGCCCTGCCGGTGGAAACCATAGGCAGCCGTTTCGGCGGCATACCCTCGGCCTTTCCCCGGCCCGCCCTGCCGGAACTGAGCTGGCCCCTCTTCCGCGCCATACTCCCGGATTCCTTCACCATAGCCCTCCTTGCGGCCATTGAGTCCCTCCTCTCCGCCGTGGTGGCAGACGGCATGACCGGCGACCGGCACAACGCGAACATGGAGCTGGCCGCCCAGGGGCTGGGCAACATCGCCTCCGCCGTCTTCGGCGGCATACCGGCCACCGGCGCCATCGCCCGCACCGCCGCGAACATCAAGTCCGGCGCCGTAAGCCCCGTGGCGGGACTGGTCCACGCCCTTACCCTGGCGGCCTTCGTACTGTTCCTGTCGCCCGCGGCTTCCGCCGTCCCCCTCTCCAGCCTTTCGGCGGTGCTCATGGTGGTCTCCTGGGACATGAGCAATGTGCCGCGCTTCCTGCGCCTCATCCGCCGTTCCCCCAGAAGCGACACCATCGTGCTCCTGACCACCTTCGCCCTCACCGTGGCCTTTGACCTTACCTTCGCCGTGGAAGTCGGCGTGATTCTGGCGATGCTCCTCTTCCTGCGCAGAATGATCGAGGTGGCGGATATAAGGCCGGGGAACGACGACATCATGGCCAAACTGGCCTTTGACGGCGCGGGAAAAGGGGAAAAAAAGGGAAGCGAGGGGAAAAAAGACGCCGGCTCCCTTGCAGCCCTGGCCCGCAAGGACATCGAAATCTACGAAATAGCGGGCCCCTTCTTCTTCGGCGTCGCCGATATGCTCCAAACCATACTCCGCAGGGTCTCGAAACCGCCCAGAGCCCTGATTCTCAGGATGCGGGATGTGCCGGTCATCGATTCCACGGGGATCGCCGCCCTGGAATCCTTCATGGCCCAGTGCCGCAGCCGGAAGATACGTCTGATCCTCTGCGAAATCCGCGCCCAGCCCGGCAAAGCCCTGGAAAAATCAGGCTTCCTGGCGGACCTGGGCCCCGGCAGCGCCGCCCCCACCCTGGAAGACGCCATCGCCGAAGCAGAAAGAAGTGAGGAATGAGGAGGGGGCAGCCGCCCCCTACGCCCGGCCCAAGGTGCCGGGCTACCCCCTCTGCGGGGGAGCCGGAAGGGCAGCCGCAGGCTGTCCACGCAGAAATTTAGCCTGCTCCGGCGCAAGTAAATTCCTCATGTACCATAAGTACCCTCCGCCTTTAGGCGGAGGAGTGCGCCGCCAGCCCCCGCAACGCCCCCGGCCTTCTCCCGGAGTTTTGCGAAGCAAAACTCCCAAGCTGAAGCCGCTCTGCGGCTTCAGCACCCCCCCATCCCCCTAACCCTAAACTTGACCCACAATGCTGAGTATGATTACAAATCACCAGAAATTTTAACCACGAAGACACACGAGGGGTACACATAGGCGCACGAAGGAAGAAAAGCGCCACAGACTCTCCCATCTTTCTTCCCTTTTTTGCCTTTACTTTCCCTTTAGTCCATAACGGGAAAGTGCGCCCTCGTGGTTTTTTCCTCATTTCTATTTGCGGCCAAGTTTAGCCCAGAGCGGCGGGGCATTAGACCTCCCTCGAATAAAAAATTGCATACCCTGGGGTTTCGGTTGAATTGTTGGATGCCCAAGCACATAATATTGGATTGCCCTTAACCAAAATATTAATGACTGAAAGGCCGTCAAACAATGAATACGAAGGACGCAAGCTGGCAAAAGCTGCCTTGAAATTTATTTAACCCCGTCAAGGGCCGGGGGAAGGAGCAGGCTGGAAACCCGCAGGCCGGGCCGCCGCGCATAGTAGGCCGCGCAGGCTTCCGCCGCCGTTTCACCGGCCCCCTGCCCGTCATCCTGCCGGAGAAAAACCAGATCCGTGGGGCCCCGGCTCCGCAGGAAGCGGTCCAGGCCGCTTTCCAGGGCCTCCTCCCTGGGCAGCGCCAGCACCAGCACCCGGTCCCCGGCGGCGGGGAGTTCCGCGCTTTCCGCCTCCCCGTGGAAGGCCAGCGCGGCGGGATGGGCCAGCGCCGCTGCAAAGTCCGGGGCGGTCCCGGAGATCAGGGCGCTGCCACCGCTGTAGCCCAACTCCGCCTCCATCCCCAGCCTGAGGCATTCCGTGATCAGGGCCAGGGCATTCTCGCAGAGCAGATCCACCCCCCGGCTTCCCCCCTCGGGCGTGTAGAGCCGGGGGTCGTACTGGGTGTCTATAAGTATGGTCAGGCGGGAAAGCGGCGGCGGCTCCGGCTCCCCTTCGCGCACAAAAAGATCCCCCAGGTGGCCATAGAGCTTCCAGTTGATACGGCGGGGGTCGTCCCCCGGCGCATAGGGCCGGTGCCCGGTGAAACTGTCCCGGCGGACCCGCTCTTCCCCGCTGCGGCGCT
>JAISQV010000285.1 GCA_031273985.1 Spirochaetaceae bacterium
GCCGCCGGTCATGGCGGATTTGCCTGATAACGGGGCGTTTTGATATTTTTCTGAGGAAATTCGGCCTAAATTCGGGTGTTTAGTAGTTTTGTCCAGTAGATTTTTTTGAGACTGATCTGTACAATATGAGCCGTGAGCCGTGAGCCGTGAGCCGTGGCGGGAAGTCTGCGTTTATGCCTACTATTGTTCCAAGCATGGAAGTATTGTAGCAGTTACGGAAAAATTGTCAATGAACCTGCAGGAATTCTAAGTTTAACATGGCAGGACGCCTTAAAAAATTACCGGGGGTCCTGTCGGCCGGGAAAAATATGGGGCCCCCCAGGGGTGCCCCCCATATTTCTTCCCGGTTGAGACCGCTCTCGCGGTCATTTACAGAACCCCCTGCTACTTTATGAGGCGTAGAGCCCGGCAAAAACTTAGAATTCCTGACTGGAAGGGGTGGCAGACTAAGGTAAAAACCACTCAAATTATGAATAATTTGAGTGGTTTTGGCTAGAAATGCCTAAGTTTTCAAATTTAGAATTGCTGATCAGCCTGTGAAAAAACCCAGGAATTCTCAATTTAATCACTTTCCCGCTATGGAACTTTTCCGCTATGGAACTGAGGAAAAGTAGAGGAAAAGTAGAGGGAAGAAGGTTTTGGCCGCAAAATGGAGTTTCTTTCCTTCAAGTTAAGCGAATTAACCGGAAAAAATGAAGTTTTCACCGCAAGACTCCTGTTCTTTCCTTCCCCTTCGTGTCCTTTGTGGTTGATAATTTCTGGGGGGTCTGTGTAGCGTACCCGGAATTATGGGTCAAGTTTAGTTGCGGGGGGCGCAGGGGCTACTTTTTCACGGCGTTGCGTATCTCCGCGGCCAGGTAGAAGGAGCCTATGCCCAGAGCGGGGAGGCCCGTTTCGCGGCCCAGTTGCAGCGCCTTCGCTATGGCTTCGCCGGTGTCGCTGATGAGGAGCAGTTCCGCGGGGCGCCCGGCGGGGCTTTGGCCGGCCAGGATTTCCCGGAAGGTTTCGTAGACCTGTTCGGGGTTGCTCATTTTGACGCCCCCCGGCGTGGTGATCAGGATGCGCGAGAATTCCGGGGCCAGGGTCTGGGCCATGCTGCGGGCGTCCTTCCGGGCGGCGCAGCCGAAGATCAGTATGCCGCCCCGTCCGTAGAGGCTCGTGAAGGTGCGGGTGCAGTACCGGGTGCTTACCGGCGTGTGGGCCCCGTCGATGATCAGCACCGGGTCGTCCTGTATGCGCTCGAAGCGGGCGGGGAGGCTGAAGGTCTTGAGGCCCCGGACTACCGCCTCTTCGCCGATGCCGGGGAAGGCCGAGCGTACCGCCAGCGCCGCCAGCCCGGCGTTCTTCGCCTGCACTTCGCCGGGTATGCCCAGGGACAGTTCCAGGGGGGCGGGAAAGAGGTTGCCGTTCCTGACGCTCAGGGTGAAGGAGGTGCCCTCCCGGTGAACGTTGAGATCGCGAATCTCCGCGTTCTCCGGGAAGTAAATCAGGGGCGAGTCCTTCTCAGCCGCGGCCTTCCTGAAAACCTCAAGGGCCTCGTCTTCCTGCTCCATGAGAATCAGGGGCCGCCCCTTCTTGATGATGCCCGCCTTCTCCCCGGCAATGGCGGCCAGGGTCGTGCCCAGCACCTCGGTGTGCTCCGCCTCTATCTCCGTGATCACCGAAACCAGGGGGTCCACCACATTCGTCGAGTCCAGCCTTCCGCCTATGCCGGTCTCCACCACCATGACATCGCACCTGGCGAGCCGGGTGACCAAAAAAAAATAGAGGGTCATCAGCTCAAAAAAATTGGGCGGCTCCTCTTCATAGTAGGCGCGGGCGGGGTTACCGGGCAGCGCAAGCGATTCAACAACGCCCCGCAGCGTTTCCCCCGCGGCGATATAGACGGCCTCATCGAAAAACCTGTTCCCCAGGGTGATGCGTTCCTGATAGGCCGACACATGGGGCGAGGTGTAACGCGCCGCCCTGAGCCCCCAGGCTTCCAGCATCCCGGTGATCATGCCGGTAACGGAGCCCTTGCCCTTCGAGCCGGCTATATGAATCACCGGCGCGCAGCGTTCCGGGTTTCCCGCGAGGCTCGTCAACATCTCAAAGCGGTCCAGCGTCAAACTACGGATGACCTGGCCCTGATCTGCCGTGATGAAGCGCGCAATCCAGTCAAAGACCCCGGCGGAACTGGAAAACGGCGCAGCCGCTTCTTTCATTCGTAGGATAGTTCCACAAAACCCGCTTCTTGACAAGGCGGCGCGTTGCACAGAGGGCGGAGAGGGGAGAGAAGAATCAAAAGGGGGGCCGATTACCATGCCGTTTTTGCGCAGCCCTTACCTGCCGCCCGGCCCCCCCACGCGCCAAAGGTTTTGGCCGCTGCCGCGGCCAAAACGCGTTTGCGCTACCCCCCCGGTCCCGCGCAGCGGGTTTCCGGCTTCTTCATGTTCCGGCCAGCGCCGCCCGGATTCGCTCCGCCATGGCTTCCGCCTCCCGGAGGAATGGCCCGAGGCGCTCCTCCACGGCGGCAAGATCGCCGCTCTTTCCCGCGGCTTCAAGGTCCGCTGCCTGTTGGGCCAGGGCGGCGGCGCCTATGCTCGCCGAGGCGCCCTTGAGGGCGTGGACCTGGGTGCAGAATTCGGAAAGCGCCTCCTCCCGTATGCCCGGCTGCAGATAGCCAAGCCGTTCGCTAATATCACTACAGTACAGGGCGAGCACGTCGCAGTACATGGCCCAGGTGGAGGAGCCCGTCAGGTTCATCCCTTCGGCAATGTCGAGGCCGGCAATGGAAACGCTCCCGCGGGTATCAAGCGGCGGCATTTCAAAGGCCCCCCTGCCGGCCTCCGGCCCCCCGCCGTCCCCCGCCTGCGGCCCGCCCGCGCCGCCCGCATCCTTCCGGCTCTCCACCCGCACCTGCTTATCCCTGGGGATCCAGCGGGCCATGATCTCATCCAGCTTGCCTATCTCAATGGGCTTGGCAAGATAATCGTTGAAGCCGTGCTCCAGGAACATCTCCCGCATACCGAAGATAGCGTTTGCCGTGAGGGCGACCAGGGGCAGGCTCAGAAAGCGCTCCTCCCTCAGGGCGCGTATGGCGGAGGCCGTCTCAATACCGTCCATGCCGGGCATCATGTGATCCAGAAACACCAGATCGTAGTGATG
>JAISQV010000071.1 GCA_031273985.1 Spirochaetaceae bacterium
CATATTCCCGCCCCGGATTCCCCAAAAATGCAACCAGCTCTATCATGCCCTCATACCGCGCACCATGATAGCCCCCCGGTGAAGTTTGGTACAGGGAGGGGAAGAGGGGGCCGAGCCCCCTACGCTCCAAAGGTTTTGGCTCCGCCAAAACGCTTTTGCGCTACCCCCACAGCGGGGGAGCACGAAGGGCAGCCGCAGGCTGTCCCCGGAGAAATTTAGCCTGCTCCGGCGCAAAAAATTCCCCGTTTACCATAAGTACCCTCCGCCTTTAGGCGGAGGAGTGCGCCGCGGCCCCCCCGCAACGCCCCGTGCTCTCTCCCCGGAGTTTTGCGCAGCAAAACTCCCAGGCTGAAAACCGCAGGGCGGTTTTCAGCCCGCGCAAGGGATAGAGCGGAAATCCTTTTTTTGCGCAGCAAAAAAAGATTGGAGCGATAGCCCGGTCCCCGGTGAAGAACCCGTGTAGCGGGTTCTTCACCGGGGATGCGCCCTCCTCCCTCTCGGGATCCCTCTTCTCGCTTATCTACCATGCTTTGCGGTATCCCGCCTTGTTGGGCCCGGCATAATCTGCTAAAGTGGCTCAAGGTTTATTGAATGAGTAAGTTTGCTTTTTGGGGAAGCCCCAGGACGCCCGGGCCGGTCCTGTCGGGGTACTGGTCGGAACGGCTGCTGCCCCCGGCTGTGGAGCGCGGCGAAGACAGGGCTGCGGGGGAAGCCTCCGGCGCTGGGCGGAGGGGCCGGCTGGATATGCTCTACCCGGCAATTTGCGGGGCGGTACTTTCCGCCTTTGTCTGCGCCTTCGTGTTGTTCCCCCGGCTTTCCCGCCTCGTACCCCTTCCTGAGGCCGGCGCGGAACCGGCGATCCCGGCGATTCCCGCCGCCATGGAACTGCCCCGCCTGTCCCTGAGCGGCGCCGGGGAACAACCCGACCTGATCCGGGAATCCTGGCAGGACATTACCTTCCGGGAGGATGTGCTTGCCTTTTTTGAAGCCCTCACCGGCTCGGAGTACATTGCGTCCTGTGTGCTGATCAACGCCGAGGCCTTCGACATTCCGCCGAGCCTCGCCTTCGCCCTTTCCTGGGAGGAAAGCCGCTTCAACCCCAGGGCGGTGAACCGCTTCAACCGGAACGAAAGCGTGGACCGGGGCCTCTTTCAGCTTAACAGCAAATCCTTTCCCCGCCTGTCGGAGGAGCAGTTCTTCGATGTTTGGCTCAACGCATACTACGGCCTCGGACACCTCCGCCTCTGCCTGGACCGGGGCGGCTCCCTTGTGGCCGGGCTGGCCATGTACAACGCGGGCGCCGTGCGGGTGACCAGCGGCGGCGGCGCGCCCAAGCAGACCCTGGACTATGTTTCCCGGATTCTCACGGCCATGCAGAAGATAGACCGCCTCTACCGGGAGCACCGCCCGGTCATGACTGCGGAAATACCCGAAACGCCGGAAACTTCCCCCGCCGCGCCCCGGCTGACCCTGCTCAGCCCGGCCCTGCGCCTCGGCGGAACGCGCTGAAGCTTCAGGGCGCGGGGAAATAACCACGAACACAAAGTGCACTTTTCCGCTATGGAACTTTTCCGCTATGGAACTGAGGAAAAGTAGAGGAAAAGTAGAGGAAGGAGGGCAACCCGTACCCTGGTCTTTCAGCGGTTTTTTCTTGTCCTTTCGTAATCATCTTTCTTCCTTCGTGTCCTTGGCGCCCTTTACTTTTCCTTAACCCGTAGCGGAAAAGTGGTTAAATTCGTCTTCTCTTCGTGTAACTCTTGGTCTTTTTCCTTCGTTTTCCTCCCTGTTTTATCCGGGCAGGGGGCTAAAGAGGCCCTCCAGGGAGGAGGGGGGGAGGAGGCCGAGGCGGCGGGCAAAGCCCTCCCTGTCGCTTCCGGGGTAACGCTCGGTAAAGAAAACCAGCCCCCGGTCCACCTCCCGCATACGCTCCATGAAGGCCAGGGCGAAGGATTCCGCCTCCTCCGGGGGTATCCATGAAGGCCAGGGCCCCGGCCCCCCCAGGAGGCCCCAGGCCAGGGGAGTACGGCAGTTCTTGAAGCGGCGGTAGGCGTGGCGGTAGGCGGCGAGGAAACGCTCCGGGGCCCCGTCCGCCGGGGGATCGTCCTGAATCACCGGGACCAGGAAGGCGGCCATACCCTGCCCGTCCAGGGCGCTGAGGAGTTTGCGCAGATAGGCCAAATAGGCCTCATTACGGAAGCCCGGCGTTTCCTCAAGGTAGTCCCAGCGTATGCCCAGCCGGACCGCGCCTGTGCCCCGCCGCCGCAGCTCCGCAAAATACTCCGCCGCGTCTTCCAGGGCAAGGGGCCGGCCTTCCGGCGCATCCTCCAGCCCCAGGTCCCGGCCCTTTGGCGGGAACGGCGTCCCCGAATCGTCAACAAAACCGCTCCCCGTAAAACGCAGCCCCATGAACCCTTTCCTTTCCGGCGATTCGCCGGTATACTAATGCAGTAGGGGTCAAAATCGCAAAGTACGGACCCCGTTTTACTATAAAGACAAGATACCACAAGGACCACGCCCTTGCACCGCACCGTTGCGCCGGGTCCGGTACCGGGAGGAACAATATGAAACGTGTATTCTTGACGCTTGTATTTTTAAGCGCAGCCTTGGGTCTCCTTGCCCAGTCCGCCGAAGAGACGATGAGCTACTACCAGGGATCGGGGAGCCTGGTGAATAGGCTGGAACTGCTCAAACAGATAGTCAGCGAAAGCGGCTCCGGGGCGGCGGAATTCTACGGCCTGGCCCTTGCGAGTCTGGTCGTGGAGTATCCCTCCGTGCGGGGCAACCAGGAACTCAACGCCGCGGACCAGATAGCCCAGATCCTGGCGGAACAGTTGGGCGAAGCCCGCTACGGGGCGGCGGCGGCGGACCTGGGCCGGCTGGTGGAGTCCTTTACCAACCCCCTGCCCAGGGGAGCGGCCCTGATCGCCCTGGGCAAGATGCACGAAGCCACGAACAACTACTACCTCGCCCAAACGGCGCAGATACTGCAGAATCTTAACAACAATCCCCCCGCTCAGGACCGGGAGGGGGCGGAGCGCCTCGCGTACCGGGCCATACTGGCCCTGGAGCAGTACCAGGACAATGCGGGCTACCTCCCCGTGTTCTTTGCCTCCCACAGCGCTTCCTGGTATCCCGAGCTGGTGCGCAAACAGGCCTCGGACTCCCTGACCCTCATATCCGATGATCCCTCGGAGCCCCTCGTCTCGGTGATTAGGAGCCCCGCCTATACGGTGGAAGTAAAGTTCGCCGCCCTCCAGACCCTGGACTCAAGCTCCATTCCCGGTGAGCGGAAATCCGAGGCGGCGGTTACGGGCTACACGGAGGCCTGGCGCATCGTCAGCCCGGAGCCCCGCCAGAATGTCCTGCTCGCCAATATGCGGAAACTCGCCCAGCGCATGATCTACCAGTGGGGCACGGAGAATAGCGCGGTCCTGGGGCTCCTGGAGCGCTCCTACAAGGAGGGGCTGGACACCCAGGAGCGTTACAACGCCGTCAACACCCTCTCCTCCCTGGCGGCCCGGGGCAACCTGGAGGAGCAGTCCATAGGCCTCCTGGGAGCCTTCCTCATTGCCCTTAACGGCAAGTGCTCCGACGGCTCCCTGACCCCGGCGGACGAGGCCATGGTGCGGGTGCTTATTCCCGCCCTGGGCAACACCCGCAAGCCCGGAGCCGTCCGGCCCCTCAACACCGTCCAGAGCGTTCCCTGGACCAACGCGGTGAAGCGCCTCGCCCGGACCGCCCTGGGTACGATCAGCGGCTAGTACGCGGACGATGACGGCGGCGTGTCCCCGCAGGGGATGCGCCGCCGGAAGAGTGCAGGCGGCCCGGTCTTCGGGCGGGGTTGGCCGGCTTACTCGGAGAGGATCTTGAGTATTTCTTCCGGGGAACCGGCCTTGAGTATCTCCGTCCGCTTTTCGGCGCTCTTGAAGAGCAGGCTGATCTCCGCCAGAAACTGCAAGTGGGGCCCGGTCTTCTCCACCGGGGAGAGGGTCAGTATGAAGATTCTGCAGGGTTCGCCGTCCAGCGAATCAAAATCCACAGGGTTCTCGGAAATCCCTATGCAGGCAACCAGGTCGGTAATGGAGGGGCTCTTGCCGTGGGGAATGGCTATGCCGTGCTTCATCCCGGTGGACATCTTCCGCTCCCGCTCCATAATCGCCTCGTAGGCGACATTCCGATCCGGAATCTTGTTGGCGGCCACCAGCACATCCAGAAGCTCGTTGATAATCTCCTCTTTAGAGGTCCCCCGCAGGTGAAGATTGATCGTTTCCTTGGCAAGCACCGTCTTTAAATTCATAGTTCCAGTGTAGAACCGGCATTTTCAAAAGTCAAGAACGCGCATTGCCTCATTGAAAATCTAACCCTACGGGGGTCATGCCTCATCGTAAAAATCTAACCCAAAATAAAAACGGCCGCCCGCCATACTAGCCCAGGCGGAGGCTCCAAGTGGGGTTAG